>CALWZB010000101.1 GCA_944385915.1 uncultured Clostridia bacterium
ATATTGTTCCATTTGGAATGTCCCGACATTCATATCTTCCTTTCCCATATTTTCTTTTCCAAGAAAATCAAAATGTAAGTATAAAAGAGAGAAAAAATACCATACTAACGTTGTAAAGTGAGGTGAAAAAAAATGGATCAGAACAAAAATAACAGCCAAAACAACAGCCAGAATAAAAACCAGAACCACGATCAGGCCAAAGACTCTCAGAGCAAAAACAGCAACGATCGATAAGCTCCGGAAAAAGGGCGCCGAAAGGCGCTCTTTTTTTGCGGTTTAATCGTTGTCCGAGGATTTGAACCCTTTCCCCGTTACCTCCGAGGAATCCGCGGCCACCATAAATGCTCTGGGATCCACCGAAAAAACCAGACGCTTTAACCTATGATACTCGTTTTTTCGAACGGCGCAAAGGAGCATTTTCCGCTCCTTTCCGCTGTATCCGCCCTCACTGCGGATAATGCTGACGCCTCTTCCGATGCGTTGGATCACCAAATCCGCGATATCCCGATAGGAATCGGAGAAAATATAGATGATCTTCCCCCGGTCACCGCCGTAAACGACTACATCGATCAGCTGGGAGGAAGCAAAAATCACCACAATAGCATAAAGTGCTGACTCGATGGAACCGTAAACCAGCACCGAAATGCCGATAATGACAAAATCGCTGAATAAAACCAGCCGCCCCAGAGGGAATTGGGGATATTTGCGGTTTAACAGCTTGTTGATAATGTCTGTTCCACCGGTAGAGCCGGAACGGGAAAACACCGTACCGATCCCAATCCCGTTGAGCACTCCGCCAAAAAGGCAGGAAATCAGCCGTTCTCCCTCGTAGGGTGTCAAAAACAAAGGAAGCAGAAAGTCGAAAATGAGGGTAAATGACAAAAGGGAGATAGTCGTCTTTAAAATAAAAAATTTTCCGATCTTTCGGTAGCCTACGGCAATGAGAGGCAAATTGAACGCCACCGTCAAAAGGCCTACCGGCCACTGAAAAATATGATTGAGCATCAGCGCAATACCGGTGATGCCGCCGGGCGCCACCTTGGACGGCTCGACAAAATAATATAAGCTAAAGGCGTAAATTCCTGTCCCTAAAATCGTAAAGAAAATGTCCAGAAAAAAAGTGACGCTACTCTTTTTCATATCCTTCCTCCGAATTTTGGTTCTTTTGTTCCCATATGACCGAAAACAGCTGCCGGTACCGGTCATGCCTTCCGCAGGCATACAGATACCCAAACAGCGCTTCCAATCCTGTAGCCGCGCGGTAGGCGGCAGGATCGGCGTTTTTGGGGACACCGCTTTTGGTGTTCCGTCCTCGCCGGAAAATATCCTCTTCTTCCTCGGTCAGCATGTCTCGAACTGCAAGATAGCCTTCCCACTGAGCGCCGGCGCAAACATAGTGGACTGCTTTCTGGTGCAGGCGGTTCACCGGAAGGTTTCCGCCCTCCACTAATTTTTCCCGCACCAGCAGTTCAAACACAGCGTCACCCAAAAACGCCAGCACCAGAGGGCTCAAAAGCTTGGGATTTTCTTTCATTTCCATACTGCTTAGTGGACAAACTCAAAGCGGAAGCCGAAAATATCCACCGTATCTCCCTCCTGTACGCCCATTTCCTCCAGCCGATCGATAATGCCGCTTTCCCGAAGCACCCGCTGGAAATACTGAAGCGATTCATAGTCGTCCATATTGACGGTCATCAAAATCGGTTCCAGCCATGAGGCTTCCACATAGTACACCTCATCCTCTTTGGTGATCTCGAAGCTGCGGCTCTGAGAGGGATCGAAAACCGGGCGCTGGTAATCCGCTTCATAATGCTTCATAGGCGGGAGCTTGGAAAGGGTATCGTAGATCACCTGTACCAGTTCTTTCGTACCCGAAGCCGAAGCGGCGCTGATGGGGAAGAAGGAAAGCCCCTTTTCCTCGATATAGGCGCGAAAATCGTCGATCTGTTCTTTAGACGCGATATCACACTTGTTTCCCACTACGATCTGGGGGCGAAGAGAAAGCTCTTCGTCGAAATTTTTAAGCTCGTAGTTGATTTTTTCAAAATCCTCTTTCGGGTCTCTGCCCTCGATCCCCGACACATCCACCAAGTGGACAATGAGCCGGCAACGGTCGATGTGCCGCAAAAAGTCGTGGCCCAGACCCACACCTTCCGAAGCGCCCTCCACCAAACCCGGAATGTCCGCTACCACAAAGGTGCGTTCATAGTCCAAAGACACCACGCCGAGAATGGGCGCCAGCGTCGTAAAATGATAGTTTGCGATCTTGGGCTTGGCTTTGCTGACCACCGAGATCAAAGTGGATTTCCCTACATTCGGGAATCCCACCAATCCCACGTCCGCCAACAGCTTCAGCTCTAAATTGAGGGTAAATCCCTCGCCGGGAACGCCCGGTTTGGCAAAACGGGGGATCTGACGGGTAGGGGTGGCAAAATGCTGATTTCCGGCGCCGCCCTTTCCGCCTTTGGCGATGACCACCTTTTCCTCACCGGAAAGGTCCGCCATGATCCGTCCGCTTTCCGCTTCCCGAACGATGGTGCCCTCGGGAACCTTGACGATGAGATCCTTTCCGCTTCTTCCGGTGCAGTTTCTGCTGCCGCCGTTTTGGCCGTTTTCCGCCGTATATTTCCGTTTGTATCGAAAATCCGTCAGGGTATTGAGGTTTTTGTCTACAACGAAAATCACGTCGCCGCCTTTTCCGCCGTCGCCGCCGTCAGGGCCGCCCGCGTTGATATATTTTTCCCGGTGGAAGGAAACTGCGCCGTTTCCGCCGTCACCGGCTTTGACTGTAATGGTTGCCTGATCGATAAACATGGCCGTAACTCCTTCCTTTCCGTCTGTCCTTAGCGTTACCGAAAAAAGAAAAAAGATTCTTTTCCAGTAAGAAAGCCCCAAGCCAAAGGCTCAGGGCTTTGCCGCGAATTACTGAACGTTATAAACGCTGACCTTTTTCCGGTCCCGTCCGAGACGCTCAAATTTTACCTTGCCGTCCACGAGAGCGAACAGGGTATCGTCGCTGCCCTTACCTACGTTCTCGCCGGGATGGATGTGGGTCCCCCGCTGACGGACCAAAATGTTTCCCGCCAGCACGAACTGGCCATCAGCTCGTTTCACGCCAAGGCGTTTGGACTCGGAATCCCGACCGTTTTTGGTAGAACCGACTCCTTTTTTATGTGCAAAAAATTGCATCGATAACTTTAACATCACTTACACCTCCGAAACAGTAATTGAAATTGCTTTTGGATAATCCTCTAAAAGAAGGGTCAAATGAAGGTAAAATGCCGAAATCAGCATCCTTCCTTCCCGACTGTCCTCTTTTAAAGTCAAGCTGACCATGTTTTCCTCCACCGAAACCGAAGCGTTGGCTTTGACGATCTCAGTGATTCCATTCACCGTCAGCTGCAGCGCGGAAGACACGGCGGCGCAGACGATATCCTCGCCATACTCCCCCATCCCGGCGTGGCCGGAGAGGGAAAAGCCGCTGTAACAACCTTCACTGCCAAAAAAAATCGCTCGAATCATCAGCCATTGATTGCTTCAATACGAACCTGGGTGTAAGGCTGTCTATGACCCATTTTCCGTTTCTCGCTCTTTTTGGGCTTGTAGGTGAAGACGGTGATCTTCTTTCCTTTGCCGTTTTTCAAGAGCGTCGCGTCCACCGAAGCGCCATCCACATAGGGAGCGCCGATCTTCGCGCCGTTTTCGTCGCCGATCAAAACGACTTTGTCAAATTTGATGCTGTCTTGCGCTTCGCCCTCGAGTTTCTCCACAAAGACAACGTCGCCGGCTTTTACGCGGTACTGCTTGCCACCGGTCTCGATAATTGCGTACATAAAGGCACCTGCCTCTTTCTTAATCTCGCTGTCGCCAGGCGCGGAAGCTCCGTCTTGATATTGCCCGGGACATGCGGCTTAACGATTATACCATAAAGGAAGCGGCTTGTCAATCCTTTTCTTTCTTTCGAATATACAAAATTCCAAGAGTGTGAGGGCCGCAGTGACTGGAAACGGTGCATCCCGCCGTCGTCTCCAGCATTTCCTCAAAATCCATACAGGAGGCTACTTCCTTTTTTACCGGATCCACGATTTTTCTGTCACAGCCGCAATGGGTCACAAAGATCCGGTCGGCGCAAATATCCTCTTTTCCGTAAAGACGGTCTTTTACATATTCCAAAAGCACCTTTTCCAAAGAGCCCCGGTACTTTTTCCCTACGCCCATTTTTCCGTCTTTTACCTCGATACAGGGCTTGAGCTTTAAAAGGTTGGCGCCCAAAGACGCCACCGCCGAGCAACGCCCGCCCTTATAAAGGTAGTTTAGCTTCTCTAAAACAAAGCTCGCGTCCACATAAGGGGTCAAAGCATCCATCTCCCGTTTGATCTCCTCCCCCGAGGCGCCTTTCTGTGCAAGGATGGCGGCTTCGATCACGATATGTCCCATACCGGTAGAGAGGTTTTTAGAATCCACGACATAGACGTTTCCCACCTCTTGCGCCGCAATACACGCGTTTTGGTAGCAGGAGGACATTTCGGCGCTGATGGTGATATGGACCAGCTCGCTTCCATCCGCCGTCAGCGACTCAAACAGCATGGTATAATCGGAAACGCTGGCGGCCGAGGTGGTGAAAAGCTTTCCCGTCTGTTCAAAATAGACGAAAATATCCTCGGGAGTGATATCCACCCCGTCCCGGTAAGAGCCCTGCTCATTATTGATGTACAAAGGATTGATCACTACATGATACCGTTTCACAAGCTCCGGCGACAGATCGCAGGTGCTGTCTGCACTGATTTTGACCATAAAAACATCTCCCCTTCTATCCTATTGACAAATATTGTACCATAAAGAACTCTTTTTGGCAATTCATTCCAGAGGACTTCCAAACATTCTGTCCGGTGTTTCGTATTCCCTGATCGGAAGCAGGTATTCGGTAATATCCCGCCATGCTCCCATTTTATACCCGATTTTGGGATACTGCCCCGCCTTTTGAAAGCCGAATTTCAAAAACAGCTTTTCGCTGGGCGGATTGGGAGTACAGATCACACTGATCGCCGTATAATACCCTTCGTTTTTCATCTCCTGTAACAAAGCCGTAAGCAAAGTGCTTCCATATCCTTTTTTCAGGCAGCGGTGGTCCAGATAAATAGAGATCTCCGCCGTAGGAAAAAAGGCATAACGGCTCCGATAAGCGGATGCGTAGGCATAACCCAGGATCTCCCCGTCTTCCTCCAAAGTAAGCCACGGATATTTGGAAAGAACACTTTGGATTCTCGCCGCCATCTCTTTCTCGTCCGGGGCGGTCTTCTCAAAGGAAATCGCGGTGTTTTCCACATAATACCGGTAAATTTCCGAAAACCGCGCGGCATCCTCCAACGCAGCGGTGCGAATCATTCCTCTTCCTCCTCGAGCATCATAAACCACGCTTCCTCTAACTGGGAAAGCTTCGTTTTTTCCTCCTCCAGACGGATACAGTGGTCGTCCATCGCCTGGTAATTTCCTTCGAACCGCTCGGGGTGCAGAAGGTCGTCCTCCATAGACGCGATCTTTTCCTCCAAAGCGGCGATCTCGTCCTCCAAAGCCTTTTTCTTTGCCCTCGCCTCGGCTTCTCTCGCCTTTTGCTCCTTGCTTTTTCTTCCCCCGCTGTTTTTTGGTTCCTTTTTCGGCTCTTTTTTCTCCAAAAGAGGCTTTTCGTTCTCTTTCGCCTTAAGGTACGCTTCGTAGTTTCCCGGATACACATGGACATGATCCGGATACAGTTCTATGATCTTTTGAGGGACCCGGCTTAAAAGATACCGGTCATGGGAAACGAAAAGAAGGGTGCCGGAAAACTCCATCAGCGCTTCTTCTAACGTTTCCTTGCTTGGCAGATCCAGATGGTTGGTCGGTTCGTCCAAAACCAAAACGTTGCCCCGCTCCATCATCAGGATGGCAAAACTGAGCTTTGCTTTCTCTCCGCCGCTTAAAATGGAGACCGGCTTATAGACATCCTCCCCGCTGAGGAGGACTTTTCCAAGCATCGAACGGATCTCTAACTCGGTGCGGCTTTTATTTTTGTTCCAAAGGGCGTCCAGTGCAGAGGAATAAGGGGGGAGCCGCTTATTTTCCTGATCGAAATAAGCGATCTTGACCTCTTTCCCCCAGCGATACTTCCCGCCACAAAAAGGGATCTCCCCCAAAAGCGCTTTTAGCAGCGAGGATTTTCCCACTCCGTTTTCCCCGATGATGGCGATCTTGTCCCCCTTTCTTACCGAAAGGGAGAGGTGATCGAAAAGGTGCTTTTTTTGAGGGCCTTCCCCTACTGTCAAAGAAAGGTCCTCGGCATTTAATACCTCTTTCACCGGATCCCGGTCAAAATCGAACCGAAGCGCCATTTTCTTCGCATATTCCCTGGGGCGATCGATGACTTCCATGCGCTGAAGCTTTTTGACCCGGCTTTGGGCGCTTTTGGCAGTGGTGGCGCGCACAAGGTTTCTCGCGATATAATCCTTTAAGTCGGCGATCTCCTCCTGCTGGGCGTCATATTCCTTTTCCCATCTCGCCATCAGCTCCTGTTTAAGCTGTTTATACTTGGAATAATTGCCCCGAAAGGTTCTCATCCGGTTAAATTCGATCTCCCAGATCTCCGTCGCCACCTGGTCGAGAAAGTAACGGTCATGGGATACGGTAATAACCGCGCCCTTATAGGACAAAAGATATTCCTCAAGCCATGTGAGGGTCTTAAAGTCCAGATGGTTTGTCGGCTCGTCCAAAATCAAAAGCTCCGGCTCGGAAAGCAAAAGCTTCGCCAAAGCCAGCCGCGTTTTTTCCCCGCCGCTCAACGTATCGATCACCGTGCTGTGGTCCTTGTCCTGAAATCCCATGCCGTTGAGCACCGTTTTGATCTTGACGTCGATCATGTACCCGTCTCCCGCTTCAAAAGCAATCTGAAGACGGCTTAGCTCCTCAGTGAGCGCTTTGGTTTCTTCTTTTCCCAAAGAAGGGGACGCCAGCTGCAAAGACAAAGCGTCCATGCGCTCTTTCGTCCGAAGGAGCGGGGAAAAGGGCAAAAGCATTTCATCGTAAATGGTATTTTTTCCCGATAACCCGCTGTTTTGCCGCAGATACCCGGTTTTCAGATGGGGTTTCGCGGCGACGGTCCCCTTTTCCGGCTCGATAAGCCCCAGCATGGTATTGAGCAGCGTCGTTTTCCCGGCGCCGTTAGGTCCCACCAAACCGATCCGCGCTTTATCCTGGATCTCGCCGTTGATATCGAGCAAAATCGGGATCTTGCCGAAATACACATCTACATGCTGTAACGATAGCAGCATATCAAGTCTCCTTTAATATCATGACTGCCAAGGGAGGATCATTGGGGCGGTTGTAAAAATCTGCCACCAAAACGGTAAAGACCTTGGAATCCACCGTCTTTAAATACTCCATCAGCGCGTTTTTCTCCTCATATCCGCTGTCCCCGCCGTAGTAAATGCAAAGGGAGATGACGCCGTGAGGCTTTAATAAACGCATCGCCGCATCCAGCGCCCTGGATGTGGAATCAAAGGACGTACAGATACGGTGATCCCCGCCAGGGAGATACCCCAAATTAAAGGTAAAGGCGTCGACGGTCTCCTCTTTTGCGTAGGACAGTAAATTCTCGTGGCTGTCCAAAAAAACGGTGACGATTCCTTCCTTTTGGTTTTCCGCGATCCGCTTTCTGGTGCTTTCCACCGCTTCTTTTTGGATATCAAAGGCGAAAACCTTTCCCGTCTCTCCTACAAGCTCCGCCAAAAACAGGGTGTCCCGCCCTCTGCCCGCGGTGGCGTCGATGCAAAAATCCCCCGCCTTGACCCGCCGGCGCAAAAAATCTCTGGCAACGCCAAGGGTGTTTAACTTTTCCATATGATCTCCTTACGGCAAAAGTGCCTTCAATTCATAAAGCAGGCTCAGCGCCTCTTTGGGGCTTAAATCGTCCACATCCAGCGTCCGCAGCCGGTTTTCCACCTTATAAAGGCCGTCGGACAAAAAGGACGTCTGCTGGGTCTGCGCGGGAACGGCCGCCGGTTTGGGCTGTTTTAAACCCTTGGTCTCCAGCTCCTTTAGCACCTCTTTCGCCCGTTTGATGACTTTATCGGGAACGCCTGCCAGCTTGGCCACCTCGACGCCGTAGCTGTCGTCGGCGCCGCCGCGGACGATCTTCCGTAAAAACAGGATGTCATCGCCTTTTTTGCGGACGGCGATGTTGTAATTGACCACACCGGCACATTCCTGCTCCATACGGGTCAGCTCATGGTAATGGGTGGCAAACAGCGTCTTTGCCCCTAAACTTTTTTCCTTCAATATGTACTCTACCACCGCCTTGGCAATGCTCATGCCGTCAAAGGTAGAAGTTCCCCGCCCGATCTCATCCAAAATGATGAGACTGTCCTTGGTTGCGCTTTTAAGGATATGGGCCACCTCGCTCATCTCCACCATAAAGGTAGACTGGCCTGCGGCGAGATCGTCGGAAGCGCCCACACGGGTAAAGATCTGGTCTACCGGGCAGAGATCCGCCTCTCGCGCGGGGATGAAAGAACCCATCTGCGCCAAGATCATAATCAGCGCCACCTGGCGCATATAGGTGGATTTTCCCGCCATATTGGGGCCGGTAATGATGGCGAGCCGGTCGGTTTTATTGTCCAGATACACGTCGTTGGGAATAAAGGGGCCGTCGGTGCTCACCGCTTCCACCACCGGATGCCGTCCGTCTTTGATGTCGATGATCCCGTTGACATTGAGGGACGGACAGACGTAACGGTTTTCCACCGCGACCTGTGCCAGAGAGCAGTACACATCCAGCTCCGCTACCGCAGCCGCCGTTTTTTCGATCACCGAAAACCGGTCCGCGACCTTTTCCCGAAGGGCGTCGTAAAGCTCCGCTTCCAAAGCGGTGATCTTCTCGCTGGCATACAGCACCTTGCTTTCCAGCTCTTTGAGCTCCTCGGTAATATACCGTTCTCCGTTGACTAAGGTCTGTTTCCGGATATAGGTATCAGGGACCATGGAAAGGTTGGATTTGCTCACCTCGATATAGTAACCAAACACCTTGTTGTAGCCGATCTTCATATTCTTGATGCCGGTAGCTTCCCGCTCCCGCTCGAGGATCTGGCTTAAAAAGCCGGTGGCGTTTTCCTTGATCTCCCTTAACTCATCCAGCCCCTTATGGTAGCCTTTTTTGATGACGCCCCCGTCTTTCATAGTCGGCGGCGCGTCTTCATCGACAGCGCTTTCGATCATTTCCCGAAGATCTGTCAATGGATCCAGCTCCCCGTCAAGCTTTTGGAGTAAAGCGGAGGAGAGCTTTTGGGAAAGGGCTTTCACCTTGGGAAGATTAGCTGCCGTGTACGCAAGGGAAAGCATCTCCCTGGGGGTGATGCTGCGGTAAATGACCTTAGTCAAAAGCCGCTTCAGATCGTATACCCCGCTTAACGCATCCTGAAGCTCTCCCCGAAGGATGTTGTTTTCAAAAAGCTCTCCCACTGCCGCCTGACGGCGGGTAATAGCGGGGATATGGTACAAAGGCTGTTCCAAAAAACGGCGGAGCATCCGTTTTCCCATGGCCGTTTTGGTTTTATCCAAAACCCAAAGCAAAGTCCCCCGCTTTTCTCCTGTCCGCAGCGTCTTTAAAAGCTCCAGATTCCGCTGGGCGGTATAATCTAACGTCAGGTAGGTCTCCTCGCCGTAATCCCGAAGGACGCGGATCCGGTTGACCCCTTCCTTTTGGGTCCCGTACAGATAGTAAAAAAGCTTTCCCGCCGCCAAAAGGGCGTAGCGCTTTTCTTCGGAAAACAAATCGGGGACATTTTCCTTAAAATGATTCCGAAGGATGTTTTGAAGTTCGCTTTCCTCATATTCCCTGTCAGCATAGCGTCCGATCTCGATGCCAAGACGGCTTTGGAGCTCCTTCCATTCCTTCAGGTTCTCAAAAAAGCCCTCGTTGGCGAACAATTCGGCGGGAGAGACCTTATACAGCTCATTTTCCAGCTTACGGGCGGCATCTTTTCCCCGCTTGGTCATGACATACGCTTCCCCGGTGGAAATATCGGCGTAACAAAAGCCAAAGCCGTCCTTTTGGAGAAAGACCGAGGCGATATAGTTGTTTTCCCCTTCGTTGAGCATATTGCTGTCGGAAACGGTCCCCGGCGTCACCACCCGGATCACTTCCCGTTTCACGATCCCCTTGGCGAGATACGGAGACTCCATCTGCTCACAGATGGCTACCTTATACCCCTTGTTCACCAGCTTTCGAATGTACCCGTCACAGGCATGATACGGCACACCGCACATCGGCGCCCGCTCAGGAAGTCCGCAGTCTCTCCCAGTGAGCGTCAGCTCCAGCTCTCTGGAGGCTATAAGCGCATCGTCAAAAAACATCTCGTAGAAATCCCCGAGACGGTAAAACAAAAGGTAATCCTTATTTTTTTCCTTGATCTCCCGATATTGCTGCATCATCGGGGAGAGTTTTCCTTCCGCCACCGTTGTCCCTCCAATCTGTCGTAAAAAGAAAAGCCCCCGGCCTTTAGGAAACCATCCCTTGCCGAAGGCTATTGCTCTTAGTGGCAGCCGGCGCAGCTGTCGCAGCTTCCGCCGCAGGCGACGGGAACCTCACAGGTATCCGGATCCTCGCCGTTGACGCAAAGGGACAAAATGCCGGTGATCTGCTGCATCATCTCATCGATCTCCTGCTTGGCGATCTGATAAGCCATCATGCTGGGCGTTCCCATCACATCGGTGTAGATCTGCTGAAGCTCCCGGTTAAAAAAAAAGAAATTCGCTTCATCCCGCTCGGTTTTCTGCATCTCCTCGTTCAAAGCCATCCGCTTTAAATTGAACTGGCCGATGCCGTCCTGAAGGGTCTTGTCTTTATCGTTGGCCTCCGAAGCGGCGCGAAGATTTTTGTAAGCTTCGCTTTGCTGGATCGCCTTTCCCATTTCTCTTGCCAATAAAATAATGTTTTCCATAGAAAGCCTTCCTTTCATTCCTCAATCTATAATATGTCCTAAAAGAGCACGATTTTCCATCGAATCGATCTGAACCGACACAAAATTCCCGATGTATTTTTCATCTCCGGGAAAATCCACGGTGAGATTTTCTTCGCTGTGCCCGTAAAGCCTGGTTTGATCCCGGTTGAGCCCGTCCACCAAAACCCTTACCGTTTTCCCGATCATCTCCCGGTGCAGCTGTTCTTCGATCCTTTTTTGGACC
>CALWZB010000102.1 GCA_944385915.1 uncultured Clostridia bacterium
GTCGATGAGGAAGAAAGACCTGTCCGGACGACATGGCCTTTTTCAACCAGTTTGTGGATAAGGGATTGCTTCAGCGGCTCAACGCCCTGGCAGAGGCGGATTTCGGACGGGTCACCTACACCGAAGCCATCTCCCTTTTAGAGCCGCATAAAGAGGAGTTCCAATATCCGGTTTACTGGGGATGCGACCTGCAAACCGAACATGAACGGTATCTCACCGAAAAGATTTTCAAAAAGCCGGTGTTTGTCATTGATTATCCCAGAGAGATCAAAGCGTTTTATATGCGGCTCAACGACGACCAGAAGACGGTGGCGGCCATGGACCTTTTGGTGCCCGGGGTGGGCGAGATCGTCGGCGGAAGCCAGAGAGAAGAGCGCTTGGATGTGCTTTTGGACAGCCTGAAGCATTTCCACCTTAACGAGGAGGATTATTCGTGGTATTTGGATCTGCGGAAATTTGGCGGCGCCAAGCACTGCGGCTTTGGCCTTGGATTTGAGCGTTTGGTCATGTACATGACGGGAATGTCCAATATCCGCGACGTTCTTCCTTTCCCGAGAACAACGGGCTCCGCGGAGTTTTAACGGCACCTGTTTCAAGGAAACCTGCCCTTTTTCGGATCGGCTGCGAAAAACGGGCAGGTTTTTCGTTTTTTCTACAAAAAGTGTGCGTCTTTTTTCCTTGACACTGTAAAACATGTTCCTTATAATAAAAGGGTGTGGTAGGAGGAGTGATATGAATCCAGCAGAAAAACAGGCGCCGGAAGGGTATCGGAAGATCATTACCCCCTCGGCGGTTCCCTTTTATCTGGCGGCGGGGATTTGGGTCCTTGCGGCCTTTACGTTGCCTATGCATCGGATCTGGGCTTTGGCGGTCACCGCTTTGGTTTCTGCTTTGGCATACTTTCTGGGGAAACGGTTTTTCCCCGGAAAGGTTCGGTATGAACAAAAACAGCCTGACCCTGATGACCCGAAAGAGATGCTGATTTTTCAGGGCAGAAAATCCCTTTTTCTGATCCGGAAGTACAGGGAAAAGCTTTTGGATCAGCAAATGGCAGAGAAGACGGACCGGCTGCTTCTTTTGGGAGAAAAAATCCTGACCTTATTGTCCGAGGAAAAAGGAGATCTTCCCGGGGCGCGGCGGTTTTTGCGGTATTATCTTCCCGAGACAGAAAAGCTTCTCGCGGCGTACTACAAAGCGGAAAGCCAGCAGATTTCCGGAGAAAATATCGATGAAGTCAAGAAAAAGATCCGGGATGCGGTGGACGCGATCACCGATGCTTTTCAAAGACAGCTGGACCGGCTGTTTTCCGACGACGCCGTAGAGGTTTCGGCGGATATCGCGGTGCTGCAGATGCTTTTAAAACAGGAAGGGCTTTGGGAGTCTCCAAAGTTCGGGCCGGAAAATAGGACAGAAAATAAGGATTAGGAGGATTATTTATGGCGGAAAACGGGATCACTTTAACTTTGGACAGCGAGGCTTCGGCCTCGGCGGCGGCAGCGATGGAAGCCACCGCGGCGGCGCCGTCTTTGACTCAGGTCAAGGAAGCGGATCCGGTGGTTTTGGATGAGTCCAGCCTCACCGAAGAAGAAAGAAAGATGGTGGAGGATTTTTCCGAAAAGATCGATATCAAAAACAGCAGTATCGTATTGCAGTACGGCGCCGGTGCGCAAAAGAAGATCGCCGATTTTTCCGACGGCGCGCTGTCCAGCGTACGGACCAAGGACCTGGGCGAAGTGGGCAATATGATCACCGACCTTATCACCGAGCTTGAGGGCTTTGAGATCGATGAAAACGACAAAGGCATTTTCGGCTTTTTCAAGCGGAGCGCCAACAAGCTTTCGGTACTGAAGACCAAGTACGAAAAGGCTGAGGTGAACATCGATAAGATCACCAATACGTTGGAGGATCACCAGATCCAGCTTTTAAAGGACGTGGCCATGCTGGATAAGATGTACGAGCTGAACTTAAATTATTTTAAAGAGCTCACCATGTACATCATCGCCGGAAAGAAATGCCTCGAAAAGTTTAGAAATACCGAGCTTGCTGAGGCGGTAGCCAAAGCCAAGGAGACCAATACGGCGGAGGACGCCCAGTACGCCAACGATCTGGCGGCTTTGGCGGACCGGTTTGAAAAGAAGCTCCACGATCTGGAGCTGACCCGTATGGTATCCATCCAGATGGGGCCTCAGATCCGGCTTTTGCAAAACAGCGATACCCTGATGGTGGAAAAGATCCATTCTACCATTGTCAATACCATTCCCCTCTGGAAGAGCCAGATGACCATTGCTTTGGGCATCGCTCATTCCCAGCAGGCTATGCAGGCGCAGCGGGAAGTCACCAATATGACCAACGAGCTGTTAAAGAAAAACGCCGATATGCTCAAGATGGGCACGGTAGAGGTGGCAAAGGAATCGGAACGGGGCGTCGTCGATATCGAGACCTTAAAGCATACCAATCAAACGCTCATCTCTACGCTGGATGAAGTCATCAAGATCCAAAATGAGGGCCGGGAGAAACGCAAGGCGGCAGAGGTGGAGCTTGGCCGGATCGAAGGCGAGCTTCGCGCCAAGCTTTTGGAGATCGACCAGGAAAAGAAGACGGTCAAGTAGCAGATGGGTATCTTTTCAAAACCAAGGGCCGGAGCGGCGGTGCTGCTTTTGGCGGTGCTGTTCGGCGTGTTTTTTGGAAGCTATCGCTCCCTTCACCGTTATGAGCAGAAAGCGGAGCGCGTTTTTTACAGCGGTGTGGAGGAAGACGGGCTTTGCGTGTCTTCGGATTTGAACGTCATCGCGGGGGAAGGAAACAATATGCTTACGGTAGCGAAGCGGTATCTGCCAGACAGCGAGGAAACGGCCGCGGCGTTAAATGAGAGCATCCTTTCCTTCCATTCCGCTAAGGACATCAACGGCAAGATCGCCTGTGCTTTGGAGATGATCCCGCGCATCGAAGCCCTTGCCGGACGGTTACAGGAGGAAGACCTGAGCGGGAAGGACCGGGATTATCTTTTTTCCCAGCTTGCTGAGGTGGCATCCAGAGAGCGGACGGCACGGTTAGACGGCTATAATGACACCGCGAAGGAATATAATGACCAACTGACGGGCTTTGGAGGCTGGATGGCGAAGTTCTATCATTTCCAGCCGTTGACCACCCTTCGATAAAAGGAGGCAGCGTTGAAAAAAATCATCAGTGTTCTTTTGGCTTGCTTGTTTGCTTTGTCGCTTCCGGCATTTGCCTGTGGCATCGAAGTACCGAAACCCACCGAGCTGTTTTATGTAGCGGATTACGCTGATGTCCTTTCTGAGGAGACCGAAACGGAGATCGTCAGCAAAAATGATGTGCTGTACCAGCAAACCGGCGCCCAGATCGTTGTGGTCACCGTGGATTTCTTGGATGGAAACGACATCGGGGACTACGCGTACCGGCTGTTTAACGATTGGGAAATTGGATCGGAAGAAAAAAACAACGGTCTTTTGCTCCTTTTGGCCATTGGGGAAGAAAATTATTATGCGCTTCAGGGCAAGGGGTTGGAAGACCGGATCAGCAGCGGTGATCTGGACCAGATTCTTTACGATTATCTGGAAGAGGATTTCGCGGCGGAAGATTATGACGCTGGCGTACAAAAGGTGTTTTCTGTTTTTTACGATGAGATTTCCTCTTATTATGAGATGTCGGATATGGGCGACAGTATCGGCAGCTCGGTCATCGGCGGAAGCGATGAGCCGACGCAGATCATCGTCAAACAGCCCTTTTTCTTCGGCACTTTCTTTCGTGTGTTAAAGTATCTCGGGATCGCGGTTCTTGTGATCGTGATTTTGGTGCTGATTTCTGTTTTCGGGAGAAGGGGTCCGCGCCGTTACCCCCGTTATCGGACGACGCGGTATCGGGGATTTCCGAGAAGGCGTCCCGGACCGCCTCCCCCTCCGCCACCCCCTTCCCGTCCTTCTCCGCCGCGGATGGGCGGCTTTGGAGGAGGCGGTCGAAGCAGTTCTTTGGGAAGCCGCCGGCGCAGCAGCTTTTCCGGGGGCAGAAGAAGCGGAGGCGGCGGATCCTCCCGGGGCGGCGGCGCCGGAAGACGGCGGTAGCCCAAAGTGTTCTTTTCGGTTTGAATATGACATGAAAAAAAGGTCTTGAAACTTCAAGACCTCTTTTTTATATGCAAACAGGATCCCTTATCCCAAATAAAACGGAAAGGGAAGAAACCAAACGTAAGAAAACAGCAGGCTCTACTTCTTTTTAGGCACGACGTAATCGTAAAACTGCTGCTCATAGTAATGGTACCCTTCTTCGCCGAGTACGAAGGGATTGGGCATACCGTCCGTAATATTGCGCACCATTTCGTAACGCGCAAGTCCCATGTCCAGACATGGATGGGTAGCCAGCGCGCCGTCTACATACATCTGCCGGCAAACCTCAGTGAATTTGACTAACGACTGGTAGTATTCCTGCTGGTCGGTACCCGGCATAATACCGGAGCCGCCCCATAGCGCCATACAGTAGGGAGCGCCTTCGTCGGTCACAGGCACGATAAAGGAATAACAGCCTTTGGTATGGCCGGGCGTAAAAATGGTGCGTACGGCGGTACTTCCGAAGGTTACCGACTCGCCATCCTGCAAAAATACATCCGCGTTAAAGTTCACAGGCTTCCATGGGCCAAAACCGGATGGATTTTTCGCATAGAGGTAATCGATTTGAGAAATGTAGATTTTGGTACCATAGCGCTGCTGGAAATATGCCGCGTTTCCGTAGTGATCCCCGTGGCCATGGCTAATTAGGATGGCGTACAGGTCTTCTACCGATTCGCCGAGAGCGGCAATCCCCTCTTCAATCAGCTTCTTGCACCGTTCATCCGGGTTCATGCAATCGATCAGCACCAGCCCAACCTCGGTTTTCAGCAAAAAGCAGCAGACCACCTCGTCGCCTATAAACGCCAGGTTATCAAAGAACCAGGTGGGTGGGCATACGGTAGGATTGGGATTTGCAAAATCCGGTTTCAGCGTTTTCGGTTTGCGCCATGTGGTGCGAAGGGGAAATTGCCTTAATGGATCCATTTTATCATTTCCTTTCTAAAAAGATTAGCTGGAGAGCTATGATATTGTATAAAAATAAAAAAACTTACTCTTTCAAATTAGTTTGTCAACAAACAAAATATTTCTCGCCGTATCCCCGGATCGGTCATACAAATGCCGGTGCAAAGCAGACGGGTGTGATAAAATGGGGATGGATCAACTGTAAAAAGAGAAAATGTTTCAAAATGTTAAAAGTTTCTTCTATAACTTCGTTTTTTTCACTGATTTTCCATCTGCATTTTTGGCATTCATCAAATTGCATTTTTCTCAATGAAATGGTATAATACCTCCATATGTGAGTAGTTGTTTTCTACAGTTTTTTTGAGGTGAGCGATGAAAAAACAGTTGTATTGCGCGGCGCTGGCCGCCCTTTTCTTTTTTACATCAGGCTGTGCGCTGCTTCCCAAGGAGGAAGAACTGCCCGCTCCGCCTATGGTAAGCGCGGATACGACGCAAAGCTATACCCTTGCGACAGTGAGCTATCAGGATCTTGAGATCAGCAAGCGGGTCAGAGCCTCCTATCAGCCCACCGGAAGCGAAACGATACGGTTTCCGTTAGGAGGTGTGGCGATCGATACCATCTACGTGAAAAAAGGAGATACCGTGCAGGCGGGGGATTTGCTCCTTTCTTTGGATATGGGGACGCTTCTTTCCGACATCGAGGACGCCAATTACGATCTTCGCCAGGCGGAGCTGAATTTGCGGGCGTTAGAGGAGAATTACGAGCTGGATCTTAAGGAAATCGATCTTCGCATCCAAGCTGCCGAAGAGGGGAACAAGCCGGCGCTGGAATCGGAAAAAAATGTGTTGACCCAAAATTACGAGCGGCAGAAGGAGTCCTATGAAAATGACCGGTATGTGGCGTCTTTGTCCCTCAATGAGCTGACGGCGCAAAAGGAAAGCCGGCTTATATATGCGGGAATCGACGGAACGGTCTCGACGCTGACATCCCTGAAAGAGGGGGATCTTACCACCAGAGGGGATATTTTTGTCATCCTTTCCGATCTTTCCTCGTCGGTGTTTTTGGTGGAAGGAGAGGACAGCGTTTATTTCCCGGTAGGCTCCGAGGTGGTGCTGGATGCCGGCTCCAAGCAGTACGCGGCCGTTTCGGTTGCCACCGATAAGGAAAATACCGCCTACCTTTCTTTGGTGGATCCGGCGCTGGATCTGGAGGAAGGAGATGTGGGCCAGGTCACCGTCGTTTTCGATTCCAGGGAACATGTTTTGGCGATTCCCTCCGAGGCGGTGCGTATGGCGGGAGAACAGCCGGTGGTGTATCAGCTGGACGAAGACGGGATCAAATACGTTACCGAGATCGAGACCGGATTGGATACCGGCGTTTTTGTAGAAGTAATCAGCGGCCTGAAAGAAGGCGACGAAGTGATTGCAAAGTAGGAGGAGCTATGGATCGGAAAATAAGATGTCTTCCCCTTGTGATGGCAGCCTGTCTGTTTTTGGCATCCTGCGGAGAGGAAACGCAAACGCCTCCCGCCTTGCTGACACCGGTGGGTGTGTCGCTGGATACCGTTTTGGTCACCAGAGGGGATGTGGAAAAGATCACCTTTGTGGAGGGAGCGGTTTCTCCCGCTTCCGTCAGTTTATCCTTTACAGGCGGAGGCATATTAAAAGAAGTTTCTGCTGTGGTGGGCGATGTGGTCACCGAAGGCCAGGTTTTGGCTTCTTTGGATCAGGAGGCGTTGGACGGCCAGATCTCGGATCTTCGTTACGGCCTTTCTGTTTTGCAAAAAAGCCAGAGCCAATCGGTGGAGATCCAGACCCTGGCGGTGACACAGGCACAGTTACAGCTGCAAAAGCTCAAGGAATCCGGCGCCGA
Organism: uncultured Clostridia bacterium; assembly: GCA_944385915.1. Lineage (GTDB taxonomy): Bacteria > Bacillota > Clostridia > Oscillospirales > Ruminococcaceae > CALXGT01. The sequence continues at coordinate 6,901 of CALWZB010000102.1, forward strand.
CAGTCTTTCCATCTCGTTAGCGGAGATCGAGGTACAGCGGCAGCAGGCTTCTCTCAGTCAGCTTAAAGATCAAAACGCCCTGGCGGTGGACCGGATGAATCATCAGATCTCCACTTTGACCTCCCAAAAGGAAAACGAGAATCTGACTGCACCCTTTTCCGGAAGGGTAGTTTATGTGACCGGAAAGAGCGAGGGGGATTCGGTGACGGGAAGCGATACGGTGGTGACGCTGGTCAGCGAGGAAGAATTTACCGTCGTAACGCCGTACATATCGATGTCTGATTTGCGCCAGGTGGAGAGCGTAGAGGCGACCATTGGGAAAAATCAGTACCTGCTGACGGAAGCGCCCTTTGACCAAAGCGAGTACCTTTCCAAGGTGCTGGCGGGAGCGTCACTTTCCACCGAGTTTTTGATCGAGGGAGATACCTTTTCCATCAAAGCGGGGGATTACGCCGGCGTTTTTCTGATCCAGGACCGGTCGGAAAACGTATTGATGGTCCCCACCAATTCGGTTTATCGGGAGAGCGGCGGCTATTATGTTTATCTGGTAAAAGACGGGACCCGAATCAAAACCTCTGTCACGGTAGGGGTCGCTAACGACGCCTTTACCGAGATCGAAAGCGGATTATCGGAAGGAGATGAAGTGTATGTCAAAGGGTAAAGTATTTCTTTCCCTGCTGCTTACTATGCTGATGTTATCTTCCCTTTCCGGCTGCGGCGAGGAGCCGTCGGACGTCTTGCTGGATACCATCGTCACCGATGCCGCTTCCCCCAATTATCAAACCACCACCGTCTACCGGGGGACATTTGAGAAAACCAAATCCGGCGGCGGAACGATCTATTATCCGGATGTGACCGAGGTTTCTTTCGGAAGGCAGGGAGCCATTTTGGATGAACTTTTGGTGGCGCCCGGGGATACGGTGAACGCGGGGGACGTTATCGCTGTTTTTTCGGTCAATGAAAGCACCCTCTCTCTGACGGAAAAGCAGCTGAGCTTAAACGAGGCAAAGGAAAATTACAGCTATACCTGTACGAGCTTAGAGCAAAAGATCGCCTTGCTGGAGCAATCCCTTTCGGGACTTAACGGCGTAGACCGGAGCCTTAAGG
>CALWZB010000103.1 GCA_944385915.1 uncultured Clostridia bacterium
AAATGGCAATGTTTAACTCCCGCGCCGCATCCAGATTCCGGCAAAGGTCGCAAAGTACATCCTTCGCCAGAGGATCTCTCTCAGTCTGCGTATAACGGCAAAGCTGCTTTTCCAACGATGGGGGAAGCAAATAATTGGCCTCGATACAAAGATCCCGAACCGCATTTTGAATTTCCTTTACCGAAATTTCCCGCATGGTGCCCTCCTTTTTGTCTGTTTCAGATGTTATTTTGTCCATTGGGTTTTCAATGTTCCTGATTTTTTGACTTTCTACCTAAGGTAAATCAATATTTATTGGAATATTCTACAAAAATCAGAAAAACTCATTTACAAGTAATGGGATATCTGCTACAATATACCCATAACTTCCTTCATTACCCTTTCACTTTTCTTTATTTTGCGCCGCCATTTAATGGCGGTCTTTTCTTTTGCCCACATTTCGGTTACAGTTCTCCGGCAAGAACCCGCTTTTTGGTATTTTCCGCGTCGGCAATATAAAGGTTGTACCAGGTAATGAACACCAAAATCGCCCAAAGCTTCCGGTAGTTGTCCGCCTTTCCGGTGCGGTGATCCTCGAGCATCTTTAACGCCTCTTCCTTGCGGATATACTGATCCGCTTTGGAGCCGTTGATGATATCCCTCGCCCATTCGTAAAGCTCGTTTTTGAGCCAGACACGAACCGGAACCGGATATCCCAGCTTGGGACGCATAAAGGTCTCGGGATTGACATAGTCTTTAAATGCGTAACGCAAAATATATTTTGTGGTTTTATGGCTCAGCTTATCGGTCAGCTTCAGCCGGGATGCAAACTCGAACACTTCCTTATCCAAAAACGGGACCCGAAGCTCCAGGGAATTGCCCATACTGAGCCGGTCGCCCTTGACCAGGATATCCCCTTTGAGCCAGGTGCTGATATCCACATACTGCATCTTGATCAAAGCGTTTTCCTTCGCTACTTTGGCATAAACATCCCGGGTCAGTTCGGAAAAATGCTGGTTGGGATCGTATTGGACAAGGATCTTCTCCTTTTGTGCCTCGTTAAACAGAAAAGCGTTTCCCACATACCGTTCCTCTAACGGCACACCCGCCCGGATCAGGAAATTTTTTCCCTTTAAGCCGTTTGGCCAAACCCGGGATAATCCGCGAAACAGCGCTTTCACCGGCGCCGGCGCATTCATAAACCGCCCCGCGAGCAAAGCGTCTCGATAGGTCTTGTATCCGGCGAACAGCTCGTCCGCGCCTTCGCCGGAGAGCATGACTTTTACATGCTTCGACGCTTCCTTGGCGATCAGGTAGATCGCCACCGTCGAAGGGTCCGCCACCGGGGAATCCAAATGCCAAACCACCTTTTCAAAGGCATCCTTGAACATCTCGCAGTCTCCTTCCAAAAGGATATGCTCCACGTTCAGATGCTTGGAGATCTGTTTTGCATCCTCGATCTCGCTGTAAGCATCCACGTTAAATCCCACCGTCAGCGCCTTGATCCCGGGATGAAGCTTGGAGGAGATCGCCGTCACCAGCGCGGAATCGATACCGCTGGAAAGGAAGGTGCCCACCTCTACATCGCTGATCATATGATGCTCCACGGAATCAATGATTACCTTTCGAAGCTGGCGTACTTTTTCGTCAAAGCTGGCTTCCACCGGCTGTTTAAACATCAAATCCAGATATTTTTCGATCCGGTAATTTCCATCCTCATCGATCATCATATAATGAGCCGCCTCTAAAATCTGGATCTTTCCGGTAATGGTGTTGGGCTCGGGAACATACTGGAAGGTGAGGTAATGCTGTAACAGTGAAGGGTCCACCGTAAACCCGCCAAGGGTATCGTCGAAAAGAAACGCTTTCATCTCCGAAGCGAACATCATCCCCTGCTCGGCGGCGCGGTAATATAAAGGCTTGATGCCAAAAGGATCCCGGCCGAGGAAAACCGTTTTTTCCTCGCTGTCGTAAATGGCGATGGCAAACATGCCCCGAAGCTGTTCAATAAATTTTTCTCCGTACTTTCGGTACAGCGCCACGATCACCTCGATCTCCGAGTTGGTGTAAAAAGGGATCCCCTCTTTTTCCATGGGTGCACGAAGCTCCAAATAGTTATAGATCTCCCCGTTGAACACCGCGGTATACCGGCCGTCAGGAGAGGTGTAAGGCTGGCTTCCATTGTCCAGGTCGATGATGGACAAACGGCGAAAGGCAACGCAAAAGCCGTCTTTTACAATATACTGGCTGTCGTCCGGTCCCCGATGCCGGATAGTTTTTGACATATCCATCAAAAGGGTCTCATTGTTATCCTTGGGATCTTTATGGAACATCCCCGCAAATCCGCACATATTTTAACTCCTTAGCAAAATGAATGCCTTCCCGGGTTTCGGAAAGGCATGCTGTTTTTATTCGTTGAACCAGGTCCCCAGAATATCGTCAAACCCTTCGTCCACCTTCTCCGCAGTCTGCTGAGGCTGGCCGTAGCCGGGGTTCGTGTTCTGGACAGGGTGATCGATCACTGGGAAGTTGTTTTCGCTGTCAAATCCCGTAGCGATGACCGTAACCTTGACTTCGTCGTTTAAGCTGTCATCGTAAACGATACCCCAATAGATCGCCGCCATCGGGTGGAGCGCTTCCTGGATCCGGGTAGAAATCCGTTCCGCGTCGCCGAATTCCAGATCGTTGGGACCGCAGATGTTGATGATCGCCGCCTGCGCGCCCGTGATGGATGTCTCCAAAAGGGGGCTGGAAATGGCCATATCCGCCGCCTGATCCGCTTTTTCCTTGCCGCTGCCGTAGCCGACGCCCATATGAGCGAGACCCGCATTTTGGATGACCGAGCGCAAATCGGCAAAGTCCAGGTTGATAAATCCATTGGTATCAATGAGGTCGGAAACACTGGTAATACCCTGTTTCAACACCCCATCCACTTCCTCGAAGGCTTTTTTCGCCGGCGTTTTGGGATCAATGATCTGGCGGATCCGGTCATTGGGAATGACCACCAGACTATCTACCAGCTGACGGAGATTCTGGATTCCCTGCTCCGCGAACTTCATCCGGCGGGGACCTTCGTAGCTAAAGGGCTTGGTCACAACGCCAATGGTCAAAATGCCGAGATCCCTCGCGATCTCCGCAACAACAGGCGCAGCGCCCGTTCCGGTGCCGCCGCCCATTCCGGCGGTAATAAAAATCAAACTCGCGCCCTTTAACACCGCTTCGATCTCATCCTTACTCTCCTCGGCAGCTCTCGCGCCCCGTTCCGGGTCGCCTCCGGCGCCCTGACCCTTGGAGATCTTCTCCCCGATCTGAATGGTGTGATCCGCTTTGGAAACATTCAATACCTGACGGTCGGTATTGATGGCAATAAACTCCACATTTTTCACGCCGTCATCCACCATGCGGTTGACCGCGTTTCCGCCGGCGCCGCCAACACCGACGACTTTTATTGTAGTGATCCGATCGTCATCCTGCTCCAAGGTAAACTTCACTTTGGGTTCCTCCTGTTTTTTATTCCGGTAACCATTTTGTCCGGTTTTTTAAAGATCTTTTTTCTGTTCAAAAACGCGCAAACGCGCGGTAACTATACTTCTCTATTATTTTCAGTGTACCAGATTCTTTAGTAAATTTCAATAGTTTTCCAGCCCTTTTTTTCAAAAAGAATTCATCCTTCTCCCTGATTGGAAGGTTCTTCGGAGGACGGCTCTGCTGGGGGGTCAGCATCTTCTTCCGAAGGAGATTCTTCTGAGGTTTCCGGTTTTGGATCCGAAAACACGTCGCTGAATTCTTCGGGGAACTCCGGATCGCTGATGTTATTGAAAATCAGCATGTCCGAGCGGTTCAAATCGATCGTCCCCGCTTCATCCACGCCGATATTCCCCTTGCTCAAAGTCTCCTTTAAAAGCAGAAGCTTATCATTCAGGTCGGTAAAGGAACCAATATCGATCCGAAGGCGTTGTTCATAGAAAAAGGTAACGGAAAGGGAGTCGCTCAGATCCACCACGGTCACATCCTCGATCCCTGCTTCCGAAAGGGCTTTGGCGAAGATCAAAAGATCGTTGTATTGTTCTTCGTCCACCACATCCTTTAAGAAAACACCTTCTTTTTCCTCACTCACGGTGATGCCGGTGATGATTTGGACCTTTTTGGCCGGTGAGACGGTGATGCCGATCACTCTCCCTTTTTCGCTGATCTGGTAGTACCGTTCCCGGTCAAAAATCTGGAAGGCGGTTTGACCGTCTTCGATCTGGATCAAAAGGGTAGAGGGAAGATCCCGTTTCACCGTCACTGAATCCGCCGCGGTCAATTCGGAAAAAAGAGTTTCCTCGATCTTTTTGGTGGGGACACGGATCAGATTGTTCCCCTCTTTCACAGAGAGAAGGGAAAGGACGTCATCTTTGGAATACACGCCGCTTCCTTCCACCCGAATCTCGGAAATCTGGAAAAAGACCGTCAAAGAAAGGACGGTTCCCAAAACCACCAGCAAAATACCGAACATAATATAATACAGCGTATAATTCCGTTTATATTTTCGTTTCCGGCTTTGCTGGGTCCTGCGAATCTGTGCTTCCCTGCGCTGCCGGGTCGCCGGTTCCTGACGGGATGCCGGTTTCTGCCGGGGTACCGGTCCCTGCCGGGGTACCGGTCCCTGCCGGGGCACCGGCCCGCCGCTTCTTTGCGGAGAGGGAGAACGCTTTCGCGCAGTTTGTTTTCCGGTCCCTTTTTTTTGCCGGTCCGCCATATTCTCCCTCCTTTTTACTCCTCTTTTTGTCTTTTTACGTCTCCGCCCAGGGTGCAAAAAATCTCTTCGATCCTTTCGTATCCCCGGTCAATATGTTCTACACCAGTGAGCACCGTTTCCCCTTCGGCGCCCAATGCCGCCAGCAAAAGCGCAGCGCCAGCGCGCAGATCCTTCGCTTTTGCGTGCATACCAAACAGCTTCTCTTTTCCGTATACCAGCGCCACATTTCCCGCCACATCGATCTCCGCTCCCCCCTGTTCCAGGTCAGGGACATGGCTGAAGCGGTTTTCAAACACGTTGTCAACAAAAAGGGTGGTTCCATGGGCATAGGCGGCCACCGCCATAAACTGAGGCAAAAGGTCGGTGGGAAAGCCGGGATAAGGGGAAGTGGAAAGCTTGGAAAAAGGAAGCGGACGGCTTTTCCTGGTCAGCTTGATCTCCGCCGGAAAAGTCTCCACCAAAAATCCCGCTTCCCGCAGCGGCGGCATTGCCGCACGAAGGAGACTTTCGTCGATACCTTTTACCGTTACGCTGCCTCCGGCGGTCCCCGCCGCCAGCAGATAAGTTCCCGCCGCGATCCGGTCGGAGATCACCCGATGCCGCACTCCTTTCAAAGAAGAAACGCCCTCGATTTTTAAGGTTTTGCTCCCCGCGCCGGAAATTTTGGCGCCCGCCTTATTCAAAAAGGCAATCAAATCTCCGATCTCAGGTTCTCTCGCCGCGTTTTCGATCTTTGTTTCCCCCGGCGTCAGCACCGCTAACAAAATGGCGTTTTCCGTCGCTCCCACGCTGGGGATCCGAAGACGGAATTTCCTTTTCTTATCCTTTTTCTCCGCCCGTTTACAGCAAAAATCCTCCTCGCATCCGATGACCGAAAAGCCCATCTGCTCCATGACAAAAAGATGGAGATCCACCGGTCTCTCCCCTAAAGGGCAGCCTCCGGGGCGGCAGCTTTTTCCTTCGTCAAACCGGGAGAGCATGGCTCCGAAAAACAAAATGGATCCACGCATTTTGCTCATCCAGTCGCAGGGGATCTCTTTACTTTCCACCTCATCGGCGCAAACGGTGATGGTTCTTTCGTTTATCTCCACTCTGGCGCCTAAAAGCCTTAGTATGTCCACCGAGGTATCCACATCGGAAAGCTTGGGACAATTTTCAAAGGTACTTTCTCCTTTGACCAAAAGGGACGCCGCCAAAAGCGGAAGAATGCTGTTCTTCGCGCCGTAGACCGGCACATCCCCGTATAGCGGGTTGCCTCCGCGAATGATAAGCGCTTCCATAAAGCCCCTCCTTCTTTCGTTTTTATCCCATTTTATGCGAAAAAAGGAAGAATGGTGCCCTATCTTTTGGATTCCACTGTCTTTGTAATCAGATCGACGATCCGTTTTGCCGTATCGTACACCGCAAGCCGTTTGGCGTTTTCCGAAAAAGCGATCTGTTTTTCCGGGTCGGATACAAAAGAATCCACTAACTGGATCAGCTTTTCTTTCTGGTAATCTTTTTCTTCGATAATAACCGCCGCGCCGTTATCCTCCAGTACCTTGGCGTTATAATATTGGTGATTTTCCGCCGCGTAAGGGTATGGGACCAAAATGGAAGGAGTCCCCGTGACCTCCAGCTCGATAATGGAGCTGGCTCCGGCGCGGGAGATCACCAAATCTGCCGCCGCGACGTAAAGATAGATGTTATCAATATACTCTTTGATTTGGATCCTCGGAAACGCATCCAACGAAACGCCCCGCTCCAAAAGCGCTTTGGGGAATATCTCCTTTCCGTTTTTCCCGTAGCCATGGATATGGTTGATATTCTTTTTATGGCAATGCCACTCCATAAGGTCCAGCGCCATTTCGTTGATGGCCCTTGCCCCCAGGCTTCCCCCGAAAGAGAGAATGGTAAAGCTATCGTCCAGCCCCAGCGCCTTGCGCGCCTGCTGTCTCGAGGTAGAAATAAACTCCTGGCGCACCGGATTTCCCACTACCTCGGAAGGAACTCCCTGAGGAAGGCGCTGCTTCGCTTCCGAAAAGGCCAGCATCACCATATCCACTTCCCTGGAGAGGAGCTTGGTGGTAACGCCGGGAAAAGCGTTTTGTTCATGGATGAGCGTCGGGATCTTCATCCGCGCCGCCGCCCGGACGATGGGTCCGCTTAAATAGCCTCCGGTCCCCACCACCACATCGGGTGCAAACGATTTGATCATCTTCCGCGCCGTATGATTGGATAACGCAAGATACCACGCAGACCGGCAGTTATGGAGCACATCGGCAGGATGAAAGCTTCGGTTGAAACCGGAAAGCTTGATAAAGGACACGGGATATCCCGACTTGGGGACCAGATCCGCCTCCATCCCCCTGGGTGTGGCGGCGAAAAGAAATTCGCTTCCCGGATACCGCGCGTTGATCTCGTTGGCAATGGCAATGGCCGGGTTGATATGTCCCGCCGTCCCGCCGCCCGCTAAAAGGACTTTCATGCTCTTCCCCCTCTATACATCATCGGCGCAGTGTCTGGAAATGTTCAGCAAGATCCCCACCTGCGCCAGCTGCATCACCACCGCCGTTCCGCCTGCACTGATAAAGGGAAGGCTGATACCGGTATTGGGGATAGTGTTGGTGACTACCGCAATATTCAAAAGCGCCTGTAAACCAAATTGGAGCGTCAGTCCTACCGCCAGCATCGCGCCAAACTGATCCGGCGCTTTCATCGCAATGGAAAAGCCGGTATAAACTAAAAAAACAAACAGCAAAATAATGAGCACAGCACCGATAAAGCCCAGCTCCTCACAGATCACCGCAAAGATAAAGTCGTTTTGAGGCTCCGAAATGTAAAGGAATTTCTGGGTGGAATTTCCAAGTCCTACGCCAAACAGGCCTCCCGAGCCAATGGCGTAAAGGGACTGCACCGTCTGCCAGCCCTTCCCCTGAAGGTCCGACCATGGATCCAGCCAGGCAGTGATCCGAGCCTGGATATATCCAAATCCCTTCAAAATAACGATACCGACGCCGCCCAATACCGCAAGTCCGCCGGCGCTCAAAAACCAGATGAGCTTTCCGCCCCCGATAAACAGCATCAAAAATCCGATGCCTACCATTAAGATCATACCGGAAACATGCCGCTGCAAGCCCATTAAAATAACAATGGGAATCAGAATGATGATAAACGGAGCCAGGCCATGCCGCCATTCCTTCATCCGCTTATAGTTGACGGAGATCAGCCAGGCGTACATCAAAATGAGGGCAAATTTCATAATTTCCGAAGGCTGGAAGGAAAAGCTTCCAATGTAGACCCACCGCCTCGCGCCATGCTGATTATCGAAAGTCAGCGCATAGATCATCAACAGCAAACAGGCCACATAAATAAGCCACCGAAACCGCCGGTACACATGGTAATCCACAAAGGACAATACGATCATCACCGCAATGCCGCCAAAAACAAATACCGCCTGCTTAAGCACAATGGTAAAGCTGTTTCCTTCTTCGTTCAGCGAGGTGGCGTAGCTTGCGGAAAAAACCATGATCAGCCCGAAGGAAAGCAAAACAATGACCAGGAAGAACAAAGTAACATCCATTCTTCCCTTCCCGTAAAAGAAACGAAAAGGCGTCTTCTTTTTCTTTTTGGATTTCGTTGTTCGCTCCATGTTTTCACCTCCGGAGGCCTTTAATGATTGAGGAGCCAAAAGACCGAATAAATGGCGAAGGCGCTTCCCAAAACACTGACGCCGGTAAAGATAACGACGATTTTCATTTCGCTCCACCCGCACATCTCAAAATGATGGTGGATAGGCGCCATTTTAAACACCCGTTTTCCGCCGCTGAGCTTAAAATAACCGATTTGGATAATATCGGACATGGCTTCTATGATGTAGATGATCCCTATGGGGACCAAAAGAATGGGAAGATTCAACCCAAACGCGAGCGCCGCCACCGCGCCGCCCAAAAACAGAGAGCCGGTATCTCCCATAAACACCTTTGCAGGATGGAAATTATAAAGAAGGAATCCCAAAAGCGCCCCGCAAAGAGACGCGGCAAAGATGGAAAGACCGTACGAATTCAAAAGCCCGGTGATCACCAAAAAGCCAGCCGAAGCGGCAAAGGTGACCGAAGCCGCCAGCCCGTCGATCCCGTCGGTCAAATTGACTGCATTGACCGTTCCTACGATGACAAACGCTGAAAAAGGATAATAGAAGATGCCGAAATCGAACTGTCCCAAAAAGGGGACCGTCACAATGGTGGACAAGGCGCCGGCAAATTCCATAGACAGAAGATAAGCCGCCGCTACCAGAATCTGAAGCAGCAGTTTTTGCTTGGCGCGAAGGCCCAGATTCTGCTTTTTGACCACTTTGATGTAATCGTCCGCAAATCCTACAAAGCCATAGGCCAGCGCCATCAGAAAGCCGCCTACCAGACGCATGGTGTACGGTGTACCCCAGATCAGATCCTCTTGTGTCTTTGCTCCAGAAAGGGCTAATGCCACTGCTCCGGCGATCAATCCCGCCGTCATACCGGTGATAAAGATCACGCCGCCCATGGTGGGGGTGCCCTGTTTGGATTTATGCCAGTTGGGGCCGATCTCCTTGATGGTCTGGCCCGCTTTCAGCCTCCGCAGCAGAGGAATAAAGCCCTTCCCCGAAAGTGCCGCCGCTAAAAACGACACCGCCGCCGCTACAACAAATCCTATCGTCACACTTCTCTCTCCTTCGTCTTTACCGGATCGTTTTCAGCGCGTCGGCTACCACCTCGCGCTCATCCAGATGGATTTTTTCATGTCCTATGATCTGGTAATCCTCGTGTCCTTTTCCCGCCAAAACAATAGTGTCGCCGGGAAGTGCATGCTGGACCGCGTAAAAAATCGCTTCCACCCGATTTTCGATCACCACATAAGGGGTAGTACTTCCCTCCATACCCACTACGATCTCGTCGATAATATCGGAAGGCTTTTCCGTTCGGGGGTTATCCGAGGTGATGATGACAAAATCGGCGTATTTTGCCGCGGCTTTTGCCATTTTCGGTCGTTTTGTCCGGTCTCTGTCTCCGCCGCAGCCAAACAAGGCGACCAGTCTTCCTTTGGCGGTCCCTTTTAATGCTGAAAGTACATTTTCCAAAGCGTCCGGCGCATGGGCATGGTCACAGATCACCGTAAAATCCCGTCCCGTAGGAACGATCTCACAGCGTCCCCGGACTCCCTTTACCTTTTCAATGCCCTCAATCGCTGTTTGGATGGATATGCCAAGCTGAAGACAAACCCCCATCGCCGCCAGCGCGTTTTTTACAGAAAAGATCCCCGGCATCCCGAAGCTCAATTTGGAAACCACGCCCTGGTAGAAAAAATCGAAGGACACGCTGTCGCTGTGATAAACGGGATCTATGGCGTTTAAATCCCCTTTTCCTTCCAGAGAGAAAACCGTCACCGGGCAGGAAACAGAGGAGATCAGCCTTTGTCCGTAAGGATCATCGCCGTTGATCACCGCGCCGTCACAGATGGAGAATAATTTTTCCTTCGCTTTAAAGTATTCCTCCATATTTGCATGATAATCCAAATGGTCCTGAGAAAGATTGGTGAATACCGCCACCTTGTAATGGCTGCTGCCGATCCGTTTTTGATCCAAAGCGTGGGAGGAAACTTCCATAACGCAGTATTCACACCCCGCTTTGACCATGCGATGATACAGCTCCATCAGCTCCAAAGCGTCCGGCGTGGTATTTTCCGCATGGATCGCTTCCTCGCCGATCTCGTTTTGGATAGAGCCGATCAGTCCCACCTTTTTACCGGCGGTTTCCAAAATGCTTTTGATCAGCTTGGTGGTTGTGGTTTTTCCCTTCGTCCCGGTAACGCCGATCAAAGTGAGCTGTTTTTCGGGATTTTGATAGTAATTGGAAGCGGCGATGGCATAGGCGTCATGAGTATCCGAAACGAGGATCTCCCTTTCGATCCCTAACGGCCGTTCGGTAAAGACCGCCGCTGCTCCTTTTTCCAACGCCTGTTTTGCGTAATCATGGCCGTCAGTCACCGAACCCCTGATGCAGAAAAAGACGTCTCCATCCTTCAAGGTCCGGGAATCATTTGTCATACCGCCGATCTCCCGGTCCGTATAAGGCGAAGCGGTGACAATTCCTCTGAGTAATTGGGATAGCCGCATAATCTGCATCCTTTCTTATTCTCCGTCCTCTGCGGAAAGTATACATTCGATCTCTACCACAGTTCCCCTGGGGACCTGGGTACCCGCTTCTATCGATTGCGAAGTGACCTTTGCCTTACTGTTGTTGGCAGCGCCTCCCGTCAGCCGGATATTCAATCCCGCATTGGTCAAAAGCTGATTCGCCTGCAGCGGCGTGTAGCCGTTTACGTCCGGAACGGTAACGGTGTCGGAATCGGCAAGGCCCTCCTCGGTATAAAGGATGACGGTGCTGCCCCGCGGCACCTTGGTCCCCATGCCGGGGTAAACACTGACCACGCTGTCTCCGCTCCCTATGATCTTGGCGTTCAGTCCCTGGGCTACCAGCTTGCTCTCCGCTGTCAGCGGGTCATAAGAGGTCAAAACCGTGGGGATCCGGACCTCCTGGTTTTCCAGCTCCTCTTCGCTGTACTGGGGAGAAATTCCAAGGTAAGGAAGAATACTGGACATCACTTTCGCCGCCAGGGGACCTACTACCGTATTGGCATACTGCGTATCGCCCTTGGTAGGCTCATCCATCAGCACCAGCGCCGCGACCTGGGGGTCATCCGCCGGAGCGAATACAAAGTAGGTAAATACCCGCTTGGTGTCAGAAGAGTCGGTCAATTTCTGCGCCGTACCGGATTTTCCGCCGATGCGGTAACCGCTGACGTAGGCGTTGGTGCCGCCATTGGAAGAAACCACCTGCTCCAGGGCATCTCGCATGATCGCCGACGTTTCCTCGGAAATCACCTGGCGCTTTACGGTAGCAGAATACTCTTCGACAGTATTCCCATTTTGGTCAATTACTTTGCTGACTACATAAGGCTGGAGCAGCTTCCCGCCGTTGATCGTCGCCACCGCCGCCGTCAGCATCTGTAGTGGGGTCACCGTATTGGACTGGCCAAAGGAACAAGACGCAAGGCTGATATCCGACATATTTTCGTCATAATAGGTGCCCACATTTTCCGCCGGAAGATCAATGCCGGTTTTTTCTGTCAGGCCAAAGGCTTCGTAGTATTTAAAAAACCGTTCCTGTCCCAATGCCAGACCGATAGAGATAAAGGCGGGGTTACAGGAATTCACCAGCGCTTCAATAAAGCTTTGCTGTCCATGACCTTCCAGCTTATGGCAATGCATGGGCGAAGAAAGTCCTGCCAAAAGGTAAGATCCCGTACAGGTGTAGCTGGAATTTACCGTGGCAGTTCCCTCTTCCAATGCGGCTGAGGCAGTGACCGTTTTAAAAACCGAGCCTGGCTCATAGGTATCGGTAATGGTTTTGTTGGACCATTGGGTCTCCCAGGCCACACGGGTAGCATCCATACGATCGTCTTCATTCTCTGTTGCCTCAATGGCATCCAAAAGAAAAGGATCCGTAATGGTATATGGGTCGTTCAAATCGTAGTTGGGATAGTCCGCCATTCCCAAGAGCGCGCCGGTATTAACATCCATCACTAAGATCGCCGCTCCCTCCGCCGGCGCATACTGCGCCACCGCGGAATCCAGCGCGCTTTCAATGTACTGCTGGACGCCGATATCGATGGTGGTCACAATGCTGTTGCCGTCTATCGGGTCATAGGTCTTTTCGTAGGTGGTGAGCAAAGCGCCGCCGGTAGCGTCTTTCGCCGAGATCTTTCTCCCATCGGTTCCCGACAAAACGCTGTTATATTTGGACTCCAGTCCGTAAGCGCCCTCGTTGGCGCTGTTGGTAAAACCAATCACACTGGATGCCAGATCATTGTACGGATAATACCGTTTGGTATCCTCTTCCAGATAAATCCCCACATAGCCTTTTTCCGCCTTCAATTCGGTCAGTGCATCCGCAAGCGGCTTTTCGATCTTCCGCTTTACGATCTCGTAAAGGCTGTTGACATTTTCCATATGGCTTCGAAGGTCTTCCTCTTCAAGCTCCAGCAAAGCCGCCAGGTCAGCGATCATTTCGTCCAAAAGATCCGGATTTTCTTCTTTTTGTTCTTCTACCTCATTAAGGATCTCTTTGGGCGCAAGCTGAACATTCCAGACGGTGGCACTTTGCGCCAAAACGGACATATCGCTGCTGTAGATGGTGCCCCGGTTGGCGGGAACGGTAATATCCCGAAGCTGTTGGGCGGACGCCTTGGATTTTAACTCATCGCCTGTAACCAGCGACCGGTACACCAGATTTCCTATGGTGTAAATCAAAAATAAGCCGAGAAAAACACAGACCATATAAAGGAGCCGGTTTTTCATCTGTTTCGTCATTGAGGACATCTTTTTTCCTTTCTTCCCTAAAACAGCAATAAAAGGTCAAGACTTTTTCCATCTCAACCTCCAACTGCTACACTATATGGATCGCTGTCGCGGATTATGCTTCCTGGCCGACAACCGCCTTACAAAAAGCGATGATCTGGCTGATGAATCCTGCGTCCTCATCTTCCTGTTCAATTTTATTCTGCCGGTCGAGGCTCACATAAGTAACCTGGCTGTTATCCGGCTTTACCATGCCGTATTCCGACATTGCCGCTTCTTCTACCGCCGAAAGGGACATTTTGCTTTCTAACTCGCTTTGCATCCGAACGCTTTCGCTTTTGAGCACGTCCAGTTCTTCGGTCACCTCGTTGATCTGCTGGTTCAGTTCCGAGATCACAACGCGGCTGTATAACACGGTGGAAACTACGGCCAAAGAGAGCAAAGCCAAAAAGAGGATCCGAACCGGATGGGTCGGCGAAGCGGTTTTTTTCTTCGCCGGCGACTTCTCGATTTTAGGCCGGTATTCTTCGAAACGTTCCAAATCATACGCCAAATTGCTCTGTGCCATAAGTTCCACCTTTCTTTTATGGTTCGTCTTTGATTTTTTCCAGCACCCGAAGTTTCGCGCTCTGGCTTCTTCGGTTTTGCTCCATTTCCTCTTTGGAAGGGAGAATGGGCTTTCGGTTGATCAGTTTCGCCCGGGGCGTCTTTCCGCAAACACAAACCGGAAAATCCGGCGGGCATTCGCATCCTTTGGCATACGCCGCAAATGCCTGCTTCACGATGCGGTCCTCCAGCGAATGGAAGGTGATCACCGCCAAACGCCCTCCGGGCTTTAACACCCGAAACGCCGCTTCCAAACCTTCCTTTAACGCATCCAACTCCCCATTGACCGCGATGCGAATTGCCTGGAAGCTTCTTTTGGCGGGGTTTTTCTCCCGCCTGGATGCCGAAGGGACCGCGCTTTTGATGATCTCCGCCAGCTCCAATGTGGTTTCCAAAGGCTTTTCCTGTCTCTTGTAAACGATCTTTGACGCAATCCTTCGCGCGTACCGCTCTTCGCCGTATTCGAAAAGGACTCTTGCGATCTCCTCTTCCGGCGCCAAATTGACGAAATCCTTCGCGCTCTTTCCGGTCTTGGACATCCGCATATCCAAAGGTGCGTCCTTTTGGTAACTAAACCCCCGCTCCGCTGCGTCCAGCTGATAGGAAGAAACGCCCAGATCCAGCAGCACACCGTCGATCTGCCGGATCGAAAGGGAGCGCAGCACCTCTTCCATATCCCTGAAATTGGCGTGAACAACCGTTGCCTGAGGATAAGGGGCCAAACGACGGGACGCCGTTTCTACCGCGTCCGGATCCTGATCTAAGGAAATCAGCCGGCCGTTTTTTAACCGTTTGGCGATCTCCTCGGAATGTCCGCCTCCACCGGCGGTACCATCCAGGTAGATCCCGTCAGGCCGGATCATCAGCCCGTTTATGCACTCATAAAGCAGCACCGGGATATGAGAAAATTCCATAGTGCCTCCTATCGGCCCATACTGCCTAAGATCTGAATGATCTCCTGATCGTCCATCTCCTCGTTGACCTTTTCCCAGCTGGCTTTGTCCCAAATCTCGCACCGGTCATCAGCGCCCACGACCACCACTTCCTTGGTCAGAGAAGCATGCTCCCTCAATTTCAGCGGGATGATAATCCTCCCCTGCTTGTCCGGAGTCACATCGGTCGCCGTGGGAAAAAGGTACCGCTGAAGCTGCTTGGACTCATTGATGGGATAAGAGCGGATCAAAGTCCGTTTTTTCTCCCACTCGTCTAAAGGATAGGCGTAAAGACAGGGATCGCCAAAACCTTTGCAGATGATAAACGTCTCTCCCAATTCTTCCCGGAGCTTGGCAGGAAAATTCAAACGCCCTTTTATATCTATATTACAGTTATACTCATTGACCAACATTTTTCCTGCCGCCTCCCTTCTATCCTTGCTTACTTGTGCCCGAAATTAGGATTTTTTCACCTAAACTAACCTAAATTCACCACTTGAACCTATTATAATCAGAATTTTCTTCTTTTGCAAGGGCTTTGCCGGAATTGTTTGCCGGTTTTCCACCTGTTCACAAAAAATTTACAAATGCTCTTGCAACAGAAACGAAGGTTTGCTTTGCTCTTTCGACAAAAAAAGCGAACGGAAAAATCCGTTCGCTTTTTTCGATAGAACAATCAGCTTAACTCTTTTTGCTGTAACCCTTCGTATACCTGATCGATAAGCTCCTTTTGGACGATATCCGTCCCGTCCAGCATAACCGAAGCGGTCCCCGCAGCGCACGCCAGCACCGCCGCGTCTTTGGGCGCCGCACCCGATTGGATGTGGGACAAAAACGCAGCCAGAGTGGTGTCTCCGGCGCCTACCGTAGACTTGACCTCTACGCTCGGAGGAACGATACGGACATTTCCGTCGTCCCGCCCGCAGTATAAAAGGCCCTTCGCACCCAGACTCAATAAGATATGATCTACATGCTCGGAAAGAATCTTGCAGTATTTCAACGCGATGGCTTCTGTTCGGATCTCATTGTTACAGATCTTTTTAAACTCCGGAAGATTGGGCTTGATGACAAAGGGGCGAAGCTCCCGGTAATCTTCAATGGTGAAAACGCTGGTATCAATGGCTACCTCAATATTGGAGCGCTTGCACTGCAAAATCAGTGCCTTATAGGACTCTTTGGAAATGTTGGGAGGAAGAGAGCCGGAAAACACCAGCAAGACCTTACCTGCACCCTCTGCTTCCTCTTTGATTTTGCTTCTAAGATTCAAAAGGGCATCCCGGGTCACCGGACAGCCTTGGCGGTTGATTTTGACCACCCGTCCGTCCGGAATTACCAAAGTCAGATTTTGCCGTGTATCTCCCTTCAGCCGGATAAAATCATAGTCCACATGATCCTTATCTAACAAAGAGAGGAAAACCGCCTCATTTTGATCTCCGCAAAAGCCAAGTGTTTTTACCGGCTGCCGGAAGGCGTTTGACGCCATGACCCGAGCAACGTTGATCGCTTTCCCACCGGCGTAGGCGACCTCCCTGAGTGTTGTGTTCGGTTCCTTAAAATCCAGCCCGGAAAGCCAAAGGGTCACATCCAGTGCAGGATTTAACGATACCGCTATGATCTTATCGAACATTTTCTCCCTCCTATGCTTTTTTGGTTACCTTGGTTCCTTGTCTTGTTTCTTCCACAATATAACCCAAACGGGAAATTTCATCCCGCAGAGCATCCGCTTTTTGGAAATCCTTCGCCTTTCTCGCCGCGGCCCGCTCTTCAAGAAGAGCCGCCACCTCTTTGGGGATCTCTTCTTCCTCGGGCTTTTGATACAGCAGCCCCAGCACATCCGCAAGCTCTGTAAACAACTGCTGCATCCCCTGTAACTTCTCTTTGGGAAGGGGCGACTGCCGAAGCGTGGTATTGATCTCCCGAACCAGCTCAAACAGCACGCTCAGCGCGTCCGCCGTATTGAGATCGTCCTCCATCGCTTCCTCGAAGCGAAGGCGGAAAGGCTCCAGTATCTTCGGATCAAAAGGCGCGCTCACCGCCAACGGAAGCGCATTTTCCAGCGCATTCTTGCAGTTGTAAAGCCGCTCCAAGCTCGCCTTGCACTGATCCAAGATCTCTTTGCTGTAGTTGATGGGGCTGCGGTAATGCGCCTGAAGCATCAAGTACCGAATCACCTCGTAGCCGTACTGCTTGGAAACATCCCGCACCGTAAAGAAATTCCCCTTGGATTTGCTCATTTTGGCGCCGTCTACATCAATGTATCCGTTATGCATCCAGTAATGGGAAAAAGGAACGCCGTTGGCGCACTCGCTTTGGGCGATCTCGTTTTCATGGTGAGGGAAAATGAGATCCTGGCCGCCGCAGTGCAGATCGATGGTATCTCCCAGATAGGTTTTCGCCATAGCGGAGCATTCGATATGCCATCCGGGACGGCCGTTAGACCATGGAGAGGGCCAGCTGGGTTCCCCTTCCTTTGCCGCTTTCCAAAGGGCAAAATCCGCCGGGTCCTCCTTGACATCATCGACGCTGACTCTGGCGCCTGCCACCAGATCCTCCATGGGCATATGGGACAGTTTCCCGTACTCGGAAAACTTCTTGGTCCGAAAATAAACGTCCCCGTTTGCGGGATAAGCGTACCCCTTCTCTACCAGTGTCTCCACAATGTGGATAATATTCTCGATATTTTCCGTCACCTTGGGATGAACGGTAGCCGGACGCACATTCAGCCCGGCGGCATCGATCTGATACTCTTTGATATACCGCTCGCTGATCTCCGACGAAGGAAGATGTTCCTCGTTGGCTTTATGGATGATCTTATCGTCCACGTCGGTAAAATTCTGGACGTAGCGTACCCGGTTTCCCTTATACTCCAAATACCGGCGCAGCGTATCAAAAACGCACATAGGTCTGGCGTTTCCGATATGGATGAGATTGTAAACGGTGGGGCCGCAAATATAGATGGAATACTCTCCCTCTTTGATGGGGACAAATTCCTCTTTTTTCCGGGAAAGGGTATTATAGATCTTCATGTTCTCCTTCTTCCTTCCTGATCTTCCTGATTTCTTTTCTTAACGCGGCCATTTCCGCGCGCAAAGCCTGTAATTCCTGAGCCACGGGGTCGGGGATATGGATCTGGTCCAATTCCGCCGCCTCCTTGACCTTTTTGCCGTTTTGCCGCACTACCTTGGCGGGAACTCCCACCGCGGTAGAATTGGGCGGAATTTCCTTTAACACCACCGCGTTGGCGGCAATTTTGCTGTTCTCCCCAATGGTAAAGGGGCCTAAGATCTTGGCGCCGGAACCAACCAAAACGTTCTCCTTTAACGTAGGATGCCGTTTTCCCTGATCCTTTCCGGTACCGCCGAGGGTAACCCCCTGGTATAAAGTACAGCCGTCCCCCACCTCCGCCGTCTCGCCGATAACGATCCCGCTTCCGTGGTCGATGAAAATTCCTTTCCCTAACTTGGCGCCCGGATGGATCTCGATACCGGTGAGAAACCGGGCAAACTGGGAGAGAAGTCTTGCCGAAAAGTAACATCGATGCCGGTAGAGAAAGTAAGCGGGACGATGCAGCATAATGGCATGAAGCCCCGAATACAAAAGAAAGATCTCTACATAGTTCCGCGCCGCGGGGTCCCGCTCACGAATGGCTTTGATGTCTGCTTTTAATCGGTCAAGCATAACAGAACTCCTTTCCGGTCAGTTTCTGTAATCGATATGGCTGTAGTTTTTACAAAGATAGTCGATGCCGGACCATACGGTAATACCGGCGCAGATCCAGATCAAAACCCGGCTGATGACGCCGGTAGGCAAAGAAAGGAACCATCCCAGCTCCTGTGCCGAAAGCAACGCCAGTATCCCAATCACCGATACCAGCGTGATCACCGTTTTGAGCTTCCCCAAATTTCCCGCGGCGATGACCTTGCCATGTCCCGCGGCCACCAGACGCAGCGAGGTGACCAAAAACTCTCTGGCGAGGATAATGATGACCGGAGCGGAACCGGTAAGCCCCAGCTCGATAAACGCCACCAAGGCGCAGGTCACCAGCACTTTATCCGCCAAGGGATCCAAAAAGGTCCCGAAATCGGTGACCAGCTGGTACTTTCGCGCCAGATTCCCGTCGATGGTATCGGTCACCGAGGCAGCGATATAGATCAAAAGGGCATACAAAAAATGGTACGGTATCCACGATGCCAGCAAAAAGAACAAAAAGAAAGGACAAAGGATGATCCGAAGCATCGTCAATTTATTGGGTGTATTCATTATTCTTTCCTTTCCGTTACTCTGCTACCGAGCCCAGAAGGTCCAAATCCAAAGTATCCTCTACCATCACAGTGACAAAATCGCCGATTTTCAGCTTTTTGCCGGAGGTAAAGAAGATCTTTCCGTCGATATCCGGCGCGTCCGCCTCTGTCCGGCCGAAATAACATTCCCCGTAGCGGTCAAAGCCTTCTACCACGGCGAGAACCTTCTGTCCCACTTTTTCCTCGTTTTTCCGAATCATGACGGTGGTTTGTTCGGTCATGATCAGCTCACTGCGGCGGTTTTTCTCTTCCTCGGGAATCTGGTTTTCCATCTGCGCCGCTTCGGTCCCCTCTTCAGCCGAATAGGCAAAACACCCCAGCCGGTCGAACTGAGTTTTTTTCACGAAATCGCACAGAGCTTCAAACTGCGCCTCGGTTTCCCCGGGAAAACCGGCGATCAAAGTGGTGCGAAGGGTGATCCCCGGGATCTGATCCCGGATCTTTTGGATGAGCGCGGTCAAAGACGCCTCGTCCCCGGGACGGTGCATCTGCTTTAGAATCTCCCCGTTACAATGCTGCAGCGGCAAATCCAAATATTTGACCACCTTTTCTTCCGAAGCCATCACCTCGAGCAGCTCGTCGGTTATTTTATCGGGATACGCGTAAAGTACCCGGATCCACCGAAATCCGTCAATTTTGCAAAGCGCTTTGAGCAATGCCGCCAGACGATACTCTCCGTACAGGTCGTAACCGTACTTGGTGGTGTCCTGCGCCACAAGGACCAGCTCTTTGACGCCGTTTTCCGCCAGATACTCCGCTTCCTTTATTATATTCTCCATGGGTCTGGAACGAAACCTCCCCCGGATCATAGGGATCGCACAGTACGAACAGCGGTTGTCGCAGCCTTCGGCGATCTTCAGGTAGGCAAAAAACGGAAGGTTGATCACCAGCCGGTCCCCTTCCAAAGGAAGATCCTCTTTTTCGCCGTATGCCCGCACCTTTTTATCCGAAGCGACCTGATCCACAATGGAGAGAATATCCCCGTTGCATCCAAGGGAAACCACGGCGTCAATCTCCGGCATCTCCTTTTTGATCTCATCCCGATACCGCTCCGCGAGACATCCGGTGACGATGATCTTTTTGATGGTGCCTTCTTTTTTCAGGGTGATCAGTTCCAAAAGGTTTTCAATCGCCTCGGCTTTGGCGCTTTCGATAAAACCGCAGGTATTCACGATCACAATATCGCTTTCCCCCGAAACCGTTTCGATCGTATAGCCGCCTTCCTTCAGCTTAAAAAGCATCTGCTCCGCGTCCACCTGGTTTTTGGGACAGCCCAACGACACCATCCCCACTTTTTTATTACGCAGCGTTTCATTCATTCCTCGTCGTCTCCCTGTTTTTGTTGTTGTGCCTGTTCGATCAAAGACACGCTCTCATAGTAGCCGTATCCCAAACGGGCCAGTGCGGAAAGCGCCCGCTTTTTCTCCTTTTCTTCGGTCAGCCGGGGATATTTCTTTTGCAAAGCGGAAACCACCTCCGCCTCGTTTTCCGGCACCGCTTCCACCGCATCCTCCGCGGTCTGGGGATCGATCCCCTTTTGGATCAGTTCCTGCCTTGCAAGACGGGGACTGTGCTTTTTTGAAAGGATCAGATGGCGCGCCATCTTTTCGGCATAACGCTCTTCGTTTAAAAGCCCAAGGGACTCCATTTGATCCGCCACCTGACATGCCATTTCATAGGAAACGCTTTTGCGAAGCTTCATCACCAGCTCTTTTTTGCTGTGGTCTCTGATCCCCAAAAGGTACAGCGCCCGCTCCTTTCCCTTTCGGTACTCGGCGGCGCTTTTGACCTTCTCTAAAAATGCGTCATCCACCTCTTTCCCCCGAAACAGGGAAAAATCGGCGACGATCTCGATGTCTACAATAGAAAAGTACTCGCCGTCAACGTCGATCCGATAACGGCGGGCGCTTTTTTTCACCAAGTCGGTAATTACCATTATTCAAAATCTTCCAAATCAGCTTCCACATCCAAATCCACGTCGGTGAGAACACTGGAAAGGGATTCTTCCAGACTTTCTCCCTGGGAAACATCCATATGCTCCGGTGCGGAAAGGACTTCGCCGCCGTCCAGCGTTACCTTCGCGTCCTTTTTCAGTTCCACCGTGGACGCCTTGCTTCCCTTGCTGGCCGTAAAGGTAAGCTGATCCATATTTTTCCGAATGATCCCCTCGATCTCCTGACAGATCTCCGGGTGCTCCTTTAAAAACTGACGAGTGCGCTCCTTGCCCTGGCCGATGCGCTCCCCTTTGTAGCTGTACCAGGAGCCGGATTTGACGATCAGTCCCAAAGCGCTTCCGATATCGATGATCTCTCCTTCATAGGATGTTCCTTCTCCGTAAAGAAGGTCGAAAGAGCATTCCTTAAAGGGAGGCGCCACCTTATTTTTGACCACCTTGCATTTGGTCACGTTGCCGATCACATCGGCGCCGTCCTTGATGGCTTCCCCTTTCCGCACGTCGATACGCACCGTAGCGAAATATTTAAACGCTCTTTCGCCGGTGGTGGTTTCCTAATTGCCAAACATGACCCCGATCTTTTCCCGGATCTGGTTGATAAACAGCACCACGCAGTTGGACTTTCCGATGATACCGGTGAGTTTTCTCATCGCCTGGGACATTAACCGAGCCTGCAGCCCCATATGGGACTCGCCCATTTCCCCTTCGATCTCCGCCTTGGTCACCATGGCGGCTACCGAGTCGATGACCACAATGTCAATAGCGCCGGAACGGACCAGCGCCTCGGTGATCTCCAACGCCTGTTCTCCGGTATCCGGCTGGGAGACGAGAAGATTATCAATGTCTACCCCGAGCGCCTTGGCGTAATCCGGGTCCAGAGCGTGTTCCACGTCGATAAAAGCAGCGGTACCGCCGCCCTTTTGCGCCTGCGCCACCATCTGCAAAGCGACCGTCGTCTTTCCCGAAGACTCCGGTCCGTAGATCTCAATGATCCGTCCTTTGGGAACACCGCCGACACCCAAAGCAATATCCAGTCCCAAAGAACCCGACGGGATCACATCCACGTCCAGTGCCCGGGTCTGGCCCAAAACCATGACCGCGCCGGCGCCGTACGCCTTTTCGATCTGTGCCAACGCCGTTTTTAAGGCTTCCTGCTTCTCCGCCGCGGTGGGGCCTTTTTTCACTTCACCGTTTTGCATCTTCCCTTTTGCCATCTCTTTCTTCCTTTCTACCGCCAAATTCCGGTCACTACTCGTATTATACCATGGTAATCCGCCGTTTGGCAAACCTTTGAAAAGCCGTTTTCCCGAAGGATCTGCGCCACCGAATCCCCCTGGTGATCTCCCACTTCAAAGGCGAGCATACCGCCCGGTTTTAATCTTGTTTTCCAAATCCGGGTCAGGCGGCGGTAAAAAAACAGTCCGTCCTCTTCCCCGTACAACGCCATTTGGGGTTCATAAGTCACCTCGGTTTGAAGGTGATCCATCTCCTCCCTGGTGAGATAGGGAGGGTTGGATACGATCCCGTCCCAAAGAGCATCCGAAAAGGGAGTCAGCGCATCCCGCTGGATCACGTTGACACCGCTTTGGTGCAATTCATCGTTTGCCCTCAGGTACTTTACCGCCTCCGGCGACAGCTCCACCGCCGTCACCAAGGCATCCCGCCGCTCCAACGCCAGCGTTACGGCAATACAGCCGCTTCCGCTGCAAAGGTCCAAAAGTTTTGGCGCCGGCCGTTTCTTAAAATAGGAAAGCACCGTTTCCACTAAGATTTCGGTTTCACTTCGAGGGATCAAGACCCCTTCCCCCACCAAAAACCTTCGCCCGAAAAAATCCCATTCGCCGAGAAGATACTGCAAAGGATATCCCTGGTTTCGCTTTTCGATCCACTGGCAAAGAGTTTCCATTTGGGTCTGGTCAGGATCGATCTCCACATCCAGAAGGATATGGTTGCCGGTGAGAGAAAAAAGCGCCCTTGCCATCCAAACGGCTTCCCAATGCCGGTTTTCCCTTTGCGGAGACAGTCTGTTTTCGATATCCTTTATCAGCTTCGACGCTTTCATCGGTATTCTTCCGGGATCGCCGGTGTCACCGCGCGGATCGCGATCTCGATCTGGTCGTCATCAGGTTCTCTGGTGGTGAGACGCTGGATCTGAAGGCCGGGAAAGGCCAAAATCCGCGTCAAACGGTTATCGTATTTCCCCATCAGGCGGATCAGCTCGTAGGAGATCCCTACCACCACCGGCAAAGTCAAAAGCTTTAGCGCCGTTCGGACGATGAGACTGTCCCAGGTCACTACCGAAGACACTAAAATGGAGATAAACAGTACGATAAAAAGAAAGCTGGTGCCGCAGCGGGGGTGAAACCGCCGGCAGGGTCTGATATTTTCCACCGTCAAAGGCAGCCTCTTTTCAAAACAGGCAATGGTCTTATGCTCGGCGCCGTGGTACTGGAACAACCGTTTCATATCGGGCAGACGGGAAACTAAGAAAAGATAGCCGATGAATACCGCCATCTTGATGAGTCCCTCGCAAAGGGACAAAAGCATAGGCGGAAGCTCCTCTTTGAAAAAGCGCATCACCCATGCGGGGAAAAGGAAAAAAAGCCCTATCGCAAGCACCATGCCCAAAACGGCAGCCGTGCCGGTGATGACGCCCGTCAGCTTATCCCCAAGCTTTTCGGTCAAAAAACGCTCGAACCGGCTTTCCGGCTCCTCGTCCAGCCCTTCGGTAGAGATCTCCGCCGACTTCATCAAACAGCGGTAGGATGTGATCATCATGGTAACAAAATTGACGATCCCGCGAATCAGCGGCACCCGGCTCACCCATCCGGGCTTTTTGTTTTCCCATTCTTCCGTATAAAAACTCCCGTCCGGGCGCCGGATCACCATAGCCGACCGCTCGGGGCCTTTCATCATGATTCCTTCCAGCAGAGCTTCTCCCCCTACCGAGGGAAGGGTCAGTTTACTCATTGATTTCTCCTTTTTCCTTTTCTTCCTCTTCCGCCTTGTCCAAATTAAGGGGAAGGGTGATCATGACCGTCGTACCCACATCCAGCGTGCTTTCAATATCCACCGTTCCGCCGTGGCGTTCGACGATCTCACAGGCAACCCCCAGACCAATGCCGCTGCCTCTCCGGGAATGGTTGGCCTTATAGAACTTTTCCTTGATCCGGGGAAGGTCCTCTTCCGCGATACCGCACCCCGAATCCGCCACCGAAATGACGATCTCCTCGCCCTTCTGGAAGGCGTCGATACGAACCCTCCCTCCGGGATCGGAATACTTAATTGCGTTATCGATAATATTGATAAACACCTGGCGAAGGCGGTTTTTGTCTCCGTAAATAAAAGGCAAAAATTCCGGTTCTTCATAGATCATTTCAATATCTTCCTTCTTCGCCTTCTCGGTATACATCAAAACCGCTTCTCCCAACTCCGCCAGCAGATCCATCTTTTCAAACACGATAGTAAACCTTCCGCTTTGGATCCGGGAAAAGTCCAAAAGCTCCTCCACCATACGGGAGAGCCGCTCCGTTTCGTCGTTGATAACACCCATGCCTCTCCGAAGCGTCTCGGTTTCACAGCTCTCGGTATGGATCAACGTTTCCGCCCATCCCTTGATGGCGGTGAGAGGGGTGCGAAGCTCATGGGAAACGGAAGAGATAAACTCGTTTTTGACCTGTTCACTTTTTTCCAGCTCATCCGCCATGGTATTGACGATGGTACATAGCTCTCCGATCTCATCGTCTCCCATTTTCGCGATCCGCCCTTTGAAATCGCCTTCGGTGATCTGCTTCGCCGCGGCGCCAATAGCCCGCACCGGGCGAATGATACTGCGGATAAACAAAAGCCCGCTGATCAAAAAGAGCGTCAATACCGCAAGCGCGCCGCCGATGATCGCCAAAACGATCCCTTTGATAGCTTTATCCACCGCCGACAGGGACACCACAAACCGCATCGCCGAAAAGGAACTGTTGATGATGTTTACCGTCTTGGTATACGCCATGACCTTTTGTCCGTCGCTCCAGGTTCCGATATACATCCCTGTTCCCGACGAGCTGGAAAGCGCATCCAGATAATCCGGCATAGGTTCCGCTCTTTTATAGGTAAAGCCGCTGGAGGTCACGACCACCTCTCCGGAAAGGTCGATCGCCATCAATTCGATGGAATCCTTATCGGGAAACGCTTCTACATATCCCTTAACTTCGCTGGAGAAATTCCCCGTTCGAACACCGTCGGCATAAAACTCGATGACGCTGGAAACCAAATCGGCCTTGGCTTGCAGTACATCGGAAACCGTAGAGTAAAAATAGCTGTGGATCGCCCAGGCGGAAACGCCTACCACCACCGCCAAAACGCCGAAAATCACCAAAAAGCTGTTTACAAACCAGCGTTGGGAAATGCTCTTCAATGCCAACGGATTCTCTCCTTTCTAACGGGCTTCTTCCCCGCCGTAATCATTCCATTTGTATCCAAATCCCCAAACCGTTTGGATATACTTGGGCTGGGACGGATCATCCTCTACCTTGATCCGAAGGCGGCGGATATTCACATCCACGATCTTGACGTCATTAAAAGCGTTTTCACCCCAGATCTCCCGCAGGATCTTCATCCGGTCCAGCGCCACCCCTTTGTTTTTAAGCAAAAACTCTATGATCTGATACTCCACCTGAGTGAGATCGATAGGTTTTCCGTTTTTCTCAAAGCTCCTGCTTTTAAGGTCTAAAACAAACGGGCCGCTTTTGAGCGTCAGATTCTCCTTTGCCGCCACCGAAGACAAGCTGACCCGACGGTATACCGCATCCACTCGGGCGACAACCTCTGAAGGGCTGAAAGGCTTGGTCACATAATCATCCGCTCCCAGCATCAATCCGTTGACCTTATCCATTTCCTGGCTTCGGGCGGATAAAAAGATGATCCCCAAGCGTTCTGACTGCTCCCGAAGGGCCTTGCAGACGGTAAACCCGTCGATCCCGGGCATCGTCACATCTAAAAGGGCGATATCAAAATCTCCTTTTTCCGCTTCATAGACCTTTAACGCTTCCTCACCGGAGGAAACCGGAACTACATTATAACCGGACCGCTCCAGATTGATGACAATAAAATCCCGAATTGCGTCTTCATCTTCGCAAACCAAAATTCGTTTCATGTGCCGCTCCCTTTCTGTCTTATGATTGAAGCCGGGTAAAACTTCGTTTTACCTGAGCCAGGCTGATATTTTTATCTGACACAGCGTCGCTCAAGCGGGCAAGATAGACGATCTGTCCTTTGGCTTCAATCAGCTCGTAATCGTCCTTTAACGTATCGTCGTAATCTGTCCGTGACGCCACCCGAAGGGAGAGAAGATCCTCCCCCTGCTTCTCCGCCGCTTTTTCGTCATACTCATAAAAAGTAATTTCATTTCGATAGGCGTTGTACCGCACGGATACCGAACCGATCCAGCTTTCCGGAAAATCAAAAGCGTAACCCAACGCGTAATTCATAAAAGATGTCTTGATCCGGCTGTATTCCCCTTCCAAAAAAACATACCAATCCGTCAGATACAAAGAGGAGTTAATATCGTCATCATACCCCGGAAGGAGCCGGGAACCTGGAACCTCAATCACGCCGTCGCTTCCCCAGTCGTAACACAAACTTCCGGCAAAACGGTCGGCGAGCCCGGACGCCAACGAAGTCCCGTCATAGGTCAAATTCAACAGCGTAGGCCGCCCCCGCCAATCCGTCTCCACCGATAAAATCTCGGTGGTCATCGTATCGGTCCCGGTGTATCCGTCAAAATAAAGCGCCTGTTCGCCAGTGGGAAGATACCCCACCGTCACCGTGCTGTACCGGGTGATCCGAGGATCTACAGCCACCGAGCTTTTTACCAAAAACCGCCCGTTTTGGTAGGAAATCAATGTCGCCTGGGTATTGACTTCCGAAACTTTAGGCTCAATCAAAACAATATCGGTTAAGCCGTTGAGCGTAAAATCCAAAACCGCCTTACTTTGGTAATTAAAGGAAGAAACCGTGGTCAATTCCCCGCCGGAAAGGGAAAGAATTTTGAGAACATTCCCGCCGTCGCTGACGTAATTCAACCCAATCGCGATAAAAGGAACCCCCGTCCCCACGTTCATCAGCGTCACGTCCTCGATTTGAGTCCCTTCCAAGACACTGTCTCCGATAGAAACCCATTCTCCCTCTACCCGATCCAAAACATGGATATGAATTTCCGAGGTGTTCCCCGCCGCGGATACAGGCCGGTAAAACACCAACGCCTCGTTAGAAGCATCCTCGTCAATATTCGCCATCACAAACGCGGAACGGTACTCCCCCTTTTGCGGGTAAACCAGCCGGATCTCATCTGTTTGGAGCGCTTTGGTCATCGCAAGCCAGACCTCATTTTGCTCGCTGTTCAACCGGGGGGGCGAAAGCAAAGCATCTACCCCGCCGGAATAACTGCACCCGCTCAAAAAAAGAAGGACGCTTATAATCAAAGCGGCTATTTTTCTTGGTTTCATCGCGCCTTTTATCCTTTCAGTCATATCACTCCCGTTTTCAATTTATTATACTTCTTTCCACCCCTTCGGTCAATATGGTTCTTTCTTTAATTTCCTTGAATATACTGTAAAAAAAGGACAATCCCCAAAACTTAAGAAAGGAAAAAAAGAATGAAACAATTTGGAACTTTATTTGTACTTTTATGCCTTGCACTCATCTGCTTGCCTCTTGCGGCGCTTTCTTTTTCCCCGAAAGAAAACGCTGCCCTGCCGAAAAAAAGCGAAACTGCCCTCTCTCTTCCCGACCAGTTTACACTCCTTTTAAATGATCAGGAAACCACCGTTTCAGACAAAAACTACCTTTTAGCCTTTCTCGCGGCCGCAGGCGTCACTTCCAAAACGCCGAAAGAAGCGGTCAAAGCCCTCGCTATCTCCGGCAGGAGCCAGGCGTTTTCCACTTTTTATGAAGCTTATCTGGAAAATGAAAACGCACCCCTTTCTCTCACCCCGGATGAAGCCTTATTGCCCTATCTGGATGCGTCCGCCCTTCCATGGAGCGAGGAAGAAAAGGAAACCTTTTCCCTTTGGATAGAGGAAACCGAGGGACTGCTGCTGATGGACGATGAAGAGCCGGTTTTGGTCACCGTTCCTTTAGCGGTAGCAGAAAAACTTGCCGAAGACGGTGATACCGCCGAAGACATCCTTTTGCTGTTTGGAGAAGGAAACGTGGTTTCCTTTTCGTAATCTTTCCTTGTCAAAATGACAAAAATCAGCTACAATGGGTAAGGAAAGGGAGGGATGTGTATGCAGCGTATGCTGGGATATATGAGAAAAGCGATCCAGGAATTCGAATTGATCCAAAATGGCGACCATATTTTAGTGGGTGTCAGCGGCGGAAAGGATTCTCTGGTACTGCTAATGGGGCTTCATATGCTGCGCCGGTTTATCGGGATCGATTATACGCTGACCGCCGTGACCCTGGACCCTCGCTTTGATGGAAAAGAGGGGGATTTTTCCTCGGTAGAAGCTCTCTGTAAAGAGATCCAAGTCCCTTATCTGGTGAAAAAAACCGATATTGGAGAGATCGTTTTTTCCGTCCGTCAGGAGGAAAATCCTTGCAGCCTTTGCGCCAGAATGCGCCGGGGCGCGCTCCATGACACCGCAAAAGAGCTTTCCTGCAACAAGGTGGCGCTGGGGCATCATTATGACGACGCCGTAGAAACCTTTATGATGAACCTGTTTAACGAAGGAAGGATCGGCTGTTTCTCCCCCAAATCCTACCTTTCAAGGAAGGAACTGTGGCTGATCCGGCCGATGGTGTTCGCGCCGGAAAAAGAGGTGCGCCGCGCCGCGGAACGAAACGGCTTTCCCGTGGTAAAAAGCCGCTGTCCCGCCGACGGACATACCTCCCGCCAGCAGATGAAAGAATTTCTCGCCGAAAAGGAGCGGGAAAGCAAAGGCTTCAAAGACCGGATCTTCGGTGCTATGCGGCGAAACGGCGTCGACGGCTGGGGGCTAAATACCAAAGGAGCGGAAAATACTTCCATCCAACAAAATTTACAAAAAAACTCTTGACAGCACTATATTTTCAGCGATATGATAAGGACGAAGACGAAAACACAGAAAGGAGTACCAGGATGAAAAAAGAATTTAATGTATTGAAGCTTTTATCCGTCATTTTTTTGGGTACCGGCTTTTTAACGCTTTGTGCGGGGATGACTTTTTATCTGATCGATCTTTTAAGAGGGAAGAGGAACGACGAAGACGAAGAGCTGGAAGAGTGGTATTAAAAAAACGCCTGCAAGCAAAAAGCGGCTTGCAGGCGTTTTATGATAACAAGGAGGATGACATCTGTGACCAATCGCATCTATTATTTTACCGGAACCGGAAACTCCCTTTCGGTAGCCAAGCTTTTACAGCAAAAGTTTGATGGGGAAACTATCCTTTACCCTATAGCCCGTTACTTAAACGACGAAAAGGTGGTCGTCGAAGCGGCGGACACCGTGGGCTTTGTTTTTCCCATTTACGGAAGTGATGCCCCATGGCCGGTAAAGGCAGTAGTGGAAAAAATGGTCATTGAGGGCAACCCTTATCTTTTCGCCATCGGTACCTGCAACGAGCGGGGCGGCTGCTGTATGGACCTGTTCGGAGGTCTGTTGAAACGAATGGGATATACCCTTTCCTACGGGAAAAAGCTGGATATGCCCGGAAACTGCATGGAAAGCAACGCGGGAGAAAACGCGGAGCGTCTCGAGTTAGAGGATTTCAGGGTCTCCGTATTTGCCAAAAATATCAACAACCGCTTTGTGGGAAGCTGTGAAAACTTTGATTCTCCCGAAAACAACGCCGCTGCCGGAAAGGCGAAATTCGCGGGCAGTCCCTTTGCCACATGGTACATTAACGAAGAGACATGCATTTCCTGCGGCTTATGTGAAAAGCTGTGTCCTATGGACAACATCCATCTTGAGTCCGGCACGCCGGTATTCGGCGACAACTGTGCCCTTTGCTTTGGATGCTTCCACTGGTGTCCCCAAAAAGCCATTTACAAGGAGTACGGAAAGTTCAAAAAAGAAAACAGCCGCAGTCAGTATCATCATCCCGACGTTACCCTCGAAGAGATCGCTGCGCAGAAAAAATAAAGAAAAACGCCAAAGACCGTATCTTTCGATACGGTCTTTTTTATTGGAAGAAGTGGGCGATCCCATTGACGCACGCACAGCAAAGCAATCCAATGCCTGTAGGAAGGAAAAAGGAAAGCAAGGTCCATTTTACGCTTTTGGTTTCCTTATAAATTGTGATCAGCGTAGTAGAGCAAGGCCAGTGAAACAGAGAAAGCAAGATCACATTGACAGCGGTCACCATCGTCCATCCATTGGCGACAAACAGCGCCTTCATATCCCAAATGCTCTCCATCTCCGTTAAGCTTCCGCCGGTCAGATACGCCATAATGATCAGCGGAAGGACGATCTCATTGGCGGGCAGTCCCAAAACAAAAGCGATCAGAATGACGCCGTCCAGCCCGATAAGCTGGGCAAAAGGATCCAAAAAAGCGGCTATATGGGAAAGAAGGGTATTCCCTTCCACCGACACGTTTGCCAAAATCCAAATGACAAGCCCTGCCGGCGCCGCTACAACGACGGCTCTTCCCAGCACAAAAAGAGTCCGGTCCAAAAGAGAGCGTATGATGATCTTTCCCACCTGGGGGCGGCGGTAAGGAGGAAGCTCTAAGGTAAACGAGGACGCCTCTCCTTTCAAAAGGGTTTTCGAAAGAAACGAGGAAACTAAAAAGGTGGCTCCGATTCCCAGTAAAATCACCGCGGTCAGCAGCAGCGCCGACCAAAGGGTAGAGAGTGCGCCGCTTCCCGCCGCTACAAAAAACATAGACAAAATCGTAATAATGGTAGGAAAGCGTCCGTTGCATGGCACAAAGTTGTTGGTGAGTATGGCGATCAGCCGTTCTCTCGGAGAATCGATGATTCGGGCGCCCACGACACCGGCGGCGTTGCACCCAAACCCCATGCACATACTCAAGCTTTGCTTTCCGCAGGCATGGCAGCGCTGGAAAGTGTGATCTAAATTGTACGCGATCCTTGGAAGGTACCCCACATCCTCAAGCAGGGTAAACAGAGGAAAGAAAATGGCC
>CALWZB010000104.1 GCA_944385915.1 uncultured Clostridia bacterium
AACTTCCCAAAGGATACAGGTCCCGGGAATCATGGTGTGGATCCGGTCCGGCGCAACCTTTAAAATCAAGTCGATGGTTTTTCGATTTCCTTTCCCCAGTATATCCACAATTTCACTCAGTTCTTCCCTCGTCACAAAGTTTCGACCCTTGGGAAACGGATGCTGTTTTTGTGCCATTTGGAGCACCGCTCTGGATGTTCCTCCTACACAGATCAAAGGTCCGGAAAAAGAAGCCGGCAATCTGGAATCAAGCCGAATTTCCTCCTTGATTTTTTCCCGGATATGATATCGTTCTTTTTCTCCCGGAATGATTTTTTTCACATAGTCCCGGTACAGATTCAGCGACCCTACCGGAAAACTTGCGGAAAAAGAAGGAATGCGTCCCAAAAAGGAAACAATTTCTGTACTGGCGCCGCCGATGTCTACGAAAGCGCCATCCCTGCAATGAAATTCCTGCATCGCTCCCAAATATCCGAATAAGGCTTCTTCCTCCCCGCTGATAACCTGTACGGAAAAACCCGTTGCCTCTTTGATCATCGAGACGGCTTCCTTGGTATTGAGGATGTTACGCAAAGATGCAGTAGCTAAAATTTCCACTCGTGTAATCCCCAAGGCGCTTAAAATTTCCCGGAATTCCAACAATCCGTTGCAGGCACGTTTTATCCCTTCCTGGGATAATTTCCCGTTTTCAACATATCCGGCAAGCCCAGCCATCATTTTTTCTTTAAAAAGGATCTTAAAGGAATCTTTGTCGATGCGGTATAAAGTGAGACGCATCGAATTGGATCCCATATCGATAATAGCCTGTTTTATCATATTTTACCTTCTTATTTTTTGGAACCTATGCCCCAATCAGCGCAAACCGCTTATTTCTCCCATACGATTCAAATGAAATCAAAACACTCCTGTTTTCATTATTTCCGGAATGAAGCATCTTACCCAAAAGGTTCTTCTCTTTTCTTCTTTTATCTTACTCCACCCATTAGATAAACAAAGAAAAGAACGGTAAAAATAAGGTAAAATTTATTGATGAAAAAAACGCGAAGCAAATGCTTCGCGTTTTTTCTTGATTCTTTACGCTTTTCGTTTTCCGAAAGGTGCGTAATAATCGCTTCTTGGAATCCACTTTAGGAATTTTTCCACCTGAATATTCCAAAAACGCCATTCATGGCCATACCCCGGAAGGTGGTCCCATGTGACATCGGCGCCAAGTTCTACCAAAAGGTCTTTAAATTTGGGGAGGTAACCCCAGTTAAAGTCCTCTTCTCCACAGGCAATGTAGGCTTTCGGAAAAACTTTTCCCTCGGCAAAGAAATTCTTCACCGCATCCACATCGGAAACGCCGTCATAGACATAATTTCCCCGCATCAGGCCACTGGAAAAAATGCCGATGGCCGCGTACTGTCCCGGTTTTTTCAATACCTGATACAGGCTTCCGCCGCCGCCCATAGAAAGGCCGGCAATAAAGCTGTCCTCGGGCCGGACCGAAACGGGAAAATGCGCCGAAATAAAATCGGGAAGCTCCTCGGTAATAAACCGGTGATGCTTTTCGGTGGTAAATGCGCTGTCCTCCGCAGAAAGCAATACCACCGCTACGTTGTATTCCTCCGCAAACAATTCGATCTGAGTATACCGTTCCCAGGTGGAGAAATCGTTTCCGCCTCCATGGAGGAGATATAAAACAGGATATTTGCCCTTGGGCTGGTGCGTAAGCTTTTCCCCCTCCTTTAAACCCATGCCGGTGCTTTCAGGGAAAGTCATAGTGGGAACGATCACACTCACCGTCGTCGCCCGTTTTAATGCGTAAGAGATAAAATTACACGTAAATTGCGCCATAAAGACACCCCTTTCATTATAGGTAAAGTATAATGAAATCCCATTAGTTTGTCAAGAAAGAAAAGAAACAAGCTTTAGTTTTTATTTTGTTTTTCCGCCTTGTTTTGCCATTTTCCCCATGGTACAATAAAAAAAAGGAGTTGACAGTATGATCCGCGATGATATTTTGGCTGTTTTACAAGCTTCAGAAGGAAAAATTGTTTCCGGCGAAGCATTGGCAAAACAGTTTTCCATTTCGAGAACAGCAGTACGAAAGCATATTCTCGCCCTTTCCCAGGAATACCAGATCCAATCTGTCCCCAATAAGGGATACATCTTTTCTTCCTCCGACGTTTTTAACGCTGGCGAGATCCGGCGATATTTGCACACCGAAGAAATTGCTCAAACCATCCATTTTTTTGATTCCATTGATTCTACCAACAACAAAGCCAGAGAATTAGCAGCACAGGGGGCCAAAAACGGAACCCTGGTAGCTGCCGCCGCCCAAACCGCCGGAAAAGGGAGAAAAGGCAGAAGTTTTGCATCGGACCCCGGACTTGGCGTCTATCTTTCGGTAATCCTGCGGCCGAACATCTCTCTTTTTTATATGAACAGCTTTACTCTCTTAGCCGCAGTCGCCATTGCGGAAACGATGGAGTCCTTAACTCAAATCCACCCAGGGATCAAATGGGTCAATGACGTTTACCTCAATGGAAAAAAAGCCAGCGGCATTTTGACCGAAGGCGCCATAGAGGGAGAAAGCGGTACGGTGGATTACCTTATTGTAGGGATGGGCGTCAATCTCTATCAGCAAACAAAGGATTTCCCCGAAGAGATCCAGAATACCGCCACCTCCCTTTTACTGGAAACGGGTGAAAAAATTCCCCGCGCCCTCTTTTCTGCCAGACTGATGGAAACGCTGGAAAGTTATCTTGTAGACGGCAGGTTTCCCGAAAATAAAAAAGAAGTGCTGAAACATTACCGCCAGCGCCTCTTGTTTTTGGGCGAAGAGATCCGGGTCATCACCTTAACCGAAGAATATTCCGCGGTCGCATTGGATATCGACGAGGACGGCTGCCTTTTGGTCAAGGATGAAAAGGGCGTGATCCATACCCTGAATACCGGAGAGATCAGCATCCGCAAAAAGACTTCGTTATAACTGCAAAAAACCGGTACGGCTTTCGCCGTACCGGTTTTTTATCGTTTCGTTACTCCGCCTCGGAAAATTGATCCTTTCCGACGCCGCAGAGAGGGCAAACAAAATCATCGGGAACATCCGCCCAAACCGTACCGGGGGCGATCCCCGCGTCCGCCTCGCCGACGCTTTCATCATAGATGTAACCGCAAACATCGCAAACATACTTTTTCATTTTCTGATCTCCTTTCTAATGACCCGGACCTTCTTATCAAAGCCGGATCGAAATCTGCTATTATCTTACCACATTTCCTGAAAAAAAGCCAGATTTATTTTAAAAAAATTCTAAAATTTTCTCTTTTTTTCTTTGGAGCACTTCTTGAAAAGCCTTTTCATATAGTACAGTATCTTCATTCACCAAATGGCTCTTTTTCATACAAATCAGGAGGGAATTATGGAACAAAAGCTTTCTGCCCTCATCGCAGGCGGCGACAGACGGTTTTTGCGGTTGTCCGCCCTTTTACAAAATCGTTTTACCGTATCGGTTTTGGGCTTTTCCGAAGAATATACTCTGCCTTATGGGGTCAAACGTCTTTCCCATCTTCACGAGGTCTCCGCGCCGCCTTCCTTACTGATCCTTCCCCTTCCTATCAGCCGGGATCAGCAAACAGTCAACGCGCCCCTCAGCAAGGAGCCCCTTCCCCTTTCCCAGGTATTGGATCTCTGCGGACCTTATACTTTGGTAGCCGGCGGACTTTTCTCTACCATAACTGAAGAGATGAAACACAGGAGTTTACCGTTTTTCGACTATGGGATCCAGCCGGATTTTCTCAATGAAAATGCCACGCTGACTGCCAAAGGAGCTCTTACCCTTTTACAACAAAAAAAGAGCGAACCTCTTTTACGGAAAAATATTTTGATCACCGGCTACGGACGCATCGGAAGCCGGCTTTCCCATTTGCTGAAAACGATGGGGGCATCTGTCACCGTGGCACTTCGAAAGGAAGAGGATCGAAGAAAAGCATCCGTTTACGGAATCCGCTCAACCTTCTACCCTGTTTCCGACATCATATGGGAAAATGCGGATATGATCATCAACACCGTCCCTTCTTCTGTGATTGGAAAAGAAGAGATCCAAAAAACCAAGCCGGATGCTTACTTTTTAGAGCTGGCCTCGGCGCCTTTTGGAATCGATCAAAAAGCGGTGGAGGAAAGCAAAAGAAGCTTTGAAAAGGCGCTTTCCATCCCGAGTGACTATTACCCGGATGAAGCGGCAAAATGCATTTATCGGCAGATCGAAAAAATGCTTTCTGAAAGGAGGTTACTTTTATGAAAATCGGCGTTGTTATAACCGGTTCCTTTTGCACCTTCGAACCGGTTTTTCGAGCGTTACAGCAGGTAAAATCCGAAGGGTATGAGCTGATCCCTATTATGTCGGAAAACGCCTACCATACCGATACCCGATTCGGAAAGGCGAAAGACTGGCGGGAAAGGATCGAGCTTCTCTCCGGAAATCCCATCATCCACTCCATTCCCGACGCGGAACCCATTGGCCCCAAAGGACTGACGGACCTGATGGTGGTTGCGCCATGTACCGGAAATACGTTGGCGAAATTAGCCAACGGAATCACTGACACTACCGCCACAATGGCGGTAAAAAGCCATCTTCGAAATGGAAAACCTCTTTTGATCGCCTTGGCGACTAACGACGCTTTAAGCGCCAGTGCCAAAAATATCGGGATCTTATTGAATAAAAAGCATGTCTTTTTCCTCCCGTTTGCCCAGGATGACCCATTGGGAAAGCCCACCTCGCTGGTGGCGGATTTTTCTTTGCTTCCCAAGGCGCTCGCTATGCTCAAAGAGGAAAAACAAATGGAACCCCTGCTTCTCCAAAAGGAAAGCTCCAAATAACAAAAGGTCCGGCCTTCGAAAAGAAAGCCGGGCCTTTTTACTGCTTTGATCTTATTTTTCTATTTTCGTTTCGGAAAGCCTTTTATAAAGATAGAGTATCAGTTCATCATCGTTGCGGCAATCTGTATACGGCGGACAGACAGAATTTCCATACCAGACTCCGCTTCCATCAGGAAGATATCCCCGCTTGATATACATTCTCTGGGCACTGCCATAGCCGCTGTGCAGCCCCACTCCCAAATATACAAAGTTTCCCTTTTGGGCGGCAAGAACTTCCGCCTCATCCATCAGCCGATTTCCCACGCCGCGGTTTCGATATTTTTCCAGCACGGCAAGATCGACGATTTCCGGATACCCTGCATTTCCAAACGGGCCCCAGGGAGAGTCCCAATAAACGCTGAGGTAGCCTGCCGGACATCCGCGATATTCCGCCGTTAAGGTAATACAGCGTCCCGCCTGCTGGTCCTCTCTCCGCCTATGAAACTTATCTTCGGTGGAATTCCATCCCTGGGCCATTTCTTCCCGAACAAAATAGGAAATATC
>CALWZB010000105.1 GCA_944385915.1 uncultured Clostridia bacterium
CCGCAGACCGGTGTCGGTCGCAGCTGTTTTTTTATTTTATCAGGGATCGTTTACAAAGCGCGTCCCGCGTAAACGGACACGTCCCGCATAGGGGCGTTTTTTTGCAGCATAAAATACTGTGCTCTAAAATAAGCCAGTGGAAATTTCCAAGCCATTTTCCTTGCTGGGGAAGGGTGCTGCAAAAAAAAATCACGAATCCAATCGTCGTCTTTCCGATCCATTCCCAGCCGGGAAAGAAACCGGCGGGTATACTGGTCAATAATGGGCATCGGACGGTAAAAAGCATAGGTCAAGATCACATCCGCGGTCTCCTCTCCAATACCGCGAAAGGATAAAAGCTCCTTTCTCAGCTGATCGGTTGAGATTTTGCGCACCTCTTTGGGGTCCCAGTGGTATTGCGCATACCATCGGGTAATGGAATATAAGGTCGCGGATTTTCTTTGGTAGGCGCCGCATGGGCGGATTTTTTCTATCAGTTCTTCTCTGGAAAGGGACAGAATCCACGAGGGGGAAAGGGGAAGGGATGCTGTCGTATTTCGGACATTGCGAAAAGAGGTATTTTGCACCAGGACCGCTTCCACCATGACCCGGTAAGGATCTTCGGACCACCATGGCGGGGAGGAATAAGTTTGCAAAAGGATTTGGTACAAGTCTTTTGCCGTCAGCATTTTCGTTCTCCCAGCAAGTGGCGGTAGGCGTTTACTTTTCGCTCTTTCCCCAGATCCTCGGCAGCCCGAAATGCGCGGATGGCATCCAGGTCAAAATCCGCGTACAGCAGTCCGTCAAAAAATTCCGGCGCGACGGCGATGGCGTTGTCCGGCTGATCCCAGGCCATAGGGACAAACGCGCAGGAGCTTCCGGCGTCTTTTCCCGGTGGGTTGGCCATAGCGATCCCTACCATATTTTCCATACTTCGGACGGAAAGCTCCCGAAGCCGGGGCCGCATATTGTCACAGTCATTGGGCACTACGATCAGCTCCGCGCCCTGAAGCATCAGCTCTCTGGCGCTTTCAGGATATTCCCGGTCGTAACAGATCATAACTCCCAGTTTCACTCCCTCAAAGTCGCAAACAAAAAAGCCGTCGCCGCTTTCCAGATAACGTTCCCAATCAAAATCACATGTATGGACTTTATGGTAGGTCAAAAGGATTTCGCCGTTTCGTCCTATGACCCATGCGGTATTTTGAGGGCGGCGGTTTCCCCGACTAAAAGCGGTGATGACGACGCCGATCCCATATGTTTTTGCGGCGTCGCATACTACGCGGACCTCGGGACTGTCTGGCGTGAGGGCGGACTGATACCAATGGCGAAATGCCGGAAGGGAGTAGATGGTTTCCATAGGAGGAAGACAGCGAAGGGCTTCTGGGCACTGGTACGAAGTCAAAAAGCATTCGGGAAACAACACCAGGTCTGCGTTTTTTTCTTTCGCTTCCCGGATGGACTGTAAAGCAAAGTTTAGATTCTCGCTTACATTTTCGGTGCTTGGATGCTGAACAATGGCAATACGAAAAGAAGACATCCTTTTTCCCTCTCTTTACGGTAAATTGGAACAGAAAAAGGCGGCAAAAGCTGCCTTTTTATCGGTTTAACAGGGATTCTACATAGTTTACGATTTTATCGATCTCGGCGAGAGCGCCTTTTCCCACATCTCCGCAAGCCAGTCTTGCCTCTCTGGGCTCAACAAAAAAGCAGCCAGCTTCGGTAAGGGTCTTGATGTTGCGCTGGGTTATGGGGTTTTCGTACATCGCCGTATTCATAGCCGGGCAGAAAACCACCGGCGTTTTCCAAACCGCTAAAATCGCAGAGCTTAAAAGATCGTCGGCAATCCCATTGGCAGCTTTGGCAATCAAATTCGCAGTGGCGGGAGCAACCAAAAACAGATCGGCGGTTTGAGCCAAATGGATGTGCTCTACATGTTCCGGATCGTCCAAAGAGAACAAATCGGTGCACACTTTATTTTTCGTCAAGGTCTGTAAGGTCAGCGGTGTAAGAAAGCGGGTAGCCGCTTCGGTCATAATGACATGGACATCGTATCCTTTTTTGGTCAAAAGGTTCGCTAAATCCGCGGCTTTATAAGCAGCAATACTTCCGGTAACGCCTAATACAATAGTTTTCATCGGATACTCCTTTCTAAAATAGCGGCAGCGATCCCATGAGCGATTTCCTGTTTGCTTTCAAAGGAAAGGATTTTTTTCTGCCGGTCGATCAAATAGCCTCGATGCTCATCGCCTTTTATTTGGGACATATCATTGGCGAGGACAAAATCACAGTCATTTTTGGATAAAAGCCGGTATGCGGTGTCGATCAATTCTTGCCTGGAGACCTCGTTTAACAGCTTAAAGCCGACGATAGCCGCTTTTGGCGCAAGAGACCGAAACATTGAAAGGATCTTGGGTGTCGGTTCCAATAACAAAAGGGGAGCCTTCAGCTGGGAAGAGATCTTTTCCCCGTTTTTTTTGCGGTTGGTCTCGGAAATTGCCTGTAAAAGCATTTCCTTTACAGCTTCTTTTGATTCCGAACAGTGAGATATCTGGGAAAGAAGATGCTCCGAAAGGTCGAAAAGGTCGGAGACCGCCTTTACCCGGTAATCGCTGACTGCCATACTGTGGACAATAATGTCGATATCGTATTGTCCGCACAGGGCTTCTACTTCGTTTTTCAGCTCGTCCACACCGAGGATAGGCAGCACGGTGACCCGTTTGGATGTGGGGCGAAGGGAATCTTTTCCGCAAAGGTAAAAAATATGCTCTGCGTCCTCATATTGGGCAAAGGCGTCGGCAATCAAACTCCCAAGCCTTCCGGTTGCTGTATTGGTGATGGTACGGACACTGTCGATAGGCTCGCTGGTACCGCCCCCGGTGATCAAAATCTGTTTCATAGGTCCTCCTTTTTAAAGCTTTGGGACCATTTGTGCGGTGTCCGGCATATTGGTCCGCCGGTCCCAGACGGCGACCCGCATTTTTTTGATCCGTTTGCCGTCGCCGAAATCCAAAAGGTCCTCGCGCTTATATATGTTCAACAGCTTATTTAACGTACCCAATCCGGCGCTGGTAAGTAAAAAGGCTTCTTCTGGGTCGATGAGCTTACAATATGCCCAAAGCTGTCCCAGATCCCGCAGCGTCAAATCAGTTTTTTTCGCTTCGATAAAGAAAAGACGATACCCCTTTGGGTCTTCTGCGATTCCGAGAACATCGATTTGGATATCGACACCGGTAGCGGCATCACAATGGATGCCATATCGGAGAAGCACCCGGTCCAACCGCTCGCTGTGGGCGTCTATGGCAGTGACCTTAAAGGATGGGTACCGGTCCAAAAGGTAATTTTCGAGCCATCTTCGCATAGGCTCATACAATTCCAACTCTTTCATTGCTCTTTTT
Organism: uncultured Clostridia bacterium; assembly: GCA_944385915.1. Lineage (GTDB taxonomy): Bacteria > Bacillota > Clostridia > Oscillospirales > Ruminococcaceae > CALXGT01. Next base: position 3,378 of record CALWZB010000105.1, read on the forward strand.
GATACCCCAAATCTTTTGCGATCTCCTTCCAGGAGTCATAGTGTTTGCCCAAAATTTCCGCCGGAAGGGAAGGGTCGCGCTCTCCGGGATGCACCGGTTTGGTCCTCTTTCGCTCGGGACTTTCCCAATAAAACCGGTGCGTCACCTCAAAAGGCGACCTGCCTTCCCTTTGAAGCCCTTGGATCAGTTCTTCCGCAAACCGGTGGAGCGCTTCTTTTTTATGGATAACGGCAAACCCTATGGGGAGAAATTCGTTGGCCCAGATCTTGATCTGGTGTTCTTTTTTCCAAAAATCCGGATTTCCCGCGTTGTATTTGGAAAGTTTTCCGTCCCGCATATTGGGGTGCGCCCAGTCAATAGCCTGAACGGGGATATCCACTTTTTGGAGCAGCCGGCAGATATCTACCACTAAGTACCAATTCCGGGGCACTTCCAAATACACCCGGTGCATATACTTCTTGAAAAAATAATTGCTTTGTCGAATATAGCCGGTGACGTCGGCGAATCCTTGCAAAAAAGAACGGATCTCATCTCGGGTAAAGGAAAAAACATCGTCGCTGATCCGGATATTTTCGTGGGAAACGGCGTTTTGGGTATAGCGAAGGATCTCCCGCATCAAATATTCGTCGTTGGGCTTGATAAAGGATAAAATGGATCCGTTGTTTTGTTGAATAAAACGAAGCCCGGTTCCCATTAACGGTTCTAAAACCCCGCGAATGTCGGTAATGCTGGCGCGGACGTAAATTTTAACGTCGTTATTGTTTTCGGTGACTAATTTTTTGTGGGGAATTTCAATGGAAACGGTGGTTTCTATAGGCCCCCGTCTAATTTCCCCGTTTCCGCAGATCATGCCTAAAAGATAAGCCATTTCTCGATTCATAGGGCGCCTCCTTTTTTGGGACACTATTCTTTCATTAGGATCAAGAGAAATTCATGGACCTTGTTAATTCGAAAACGATAAGGATACCCCAAAGGGCGCATATTGTTGTAATCGGCTTGCCGGTCCCAAATAATTAAGTCGTCATAAAGAAAACCAACTTTTTGTAAGGCGGATGCCAAATCGCTGTGAAGGGGGTAAAACTTATTTTTCTTTCGGATGTCCATGACATTGACGATACAATAGCTTTTGGGCTTCAGCACTCGGTACACTAAGGTAAAGAGGGAAGAAAGGGCGTCGAGAAAGTCCTGATAATCGGAAAGGTTCCCAAGGTCGTTTTCTTTGTCGGAGTAGTTGACCGACGCTTTTTGATCGGCGCTCCGCTTCATGTTCAGAATATCCCAGTAGGGCGGAGAAGTAATACAAAGGTCAAAGGAATCCGCGGGAAAGGTTTTCAGCACTTCAAAGCTGTCCCCGCAAAGAATTTGGACGCCATCGGTACCGCCGATGCGCTCTTTGGCAATCTTACAAAATTCCTCCGAAAGATCGATGCCTACTCCGGTACAGCCTAAATTTTTCGCCGCCGCCGTGGTGGAGCCAATACCATTGAAAGGGTCCAATACCCGGGCGCCGGATCTGGAAAAGGTCTTTATCAGCTTTTCACACAGGGACACCGGATAGGAAGCGGGGTGCTTATAGCTTTTTTCCTCCTTGGTTTTGGAAAGATCCCGCCAGATGCTGAAGGAGTTTTGAAGCCATTCCTTTCCGGTCAGGTCATTACAGCGTTTCGAGTTGTCCATCTGCGTTCCACCTTTTCGATTGGATTTGTTTCATTTCGCCGTCCACATAGGCGGCTTCCCCCGGGGTCAGGTCATATGCGTCGTAAACCGTCCGGTTTAACGCTTCCATAGCTTCAAACCATGGAGCACTTCGGTAAGGGAGTGTCTCTAAACGATTCGATAAAGCGGCGATCTTTTCAAAAGAGCGCGACTGCCCCTCTTTGGTCGGAAGAGGGATCTTTTGGAGATACTTCGCGTCGGTATGCATAGTGAGCTTGGAGGAGTTGTAGCAATATTTGTATAAGAACAGGTTGCAAAGTCTGGAATGTAAGATCCCGAGCAGATACCGGCAGTCTGTTTCCTCTTCACAGCGCAGTATCGTTACCGTTTGGGATGCGGGGAGGTCTCCGCCGAAAGCGGCGATGATCCCGGATTCGGCGCTATAGATATTTTGGAGAAAAATCTGGTTTCCGAGAGAGGGGAGAACGCGGTTTTTGTATCCGAATTTTTGGATCTCTTTTCCGGTAACAGCATTGGGGGAAGTGGATTTTCCCCGGCGGATCTCGCTATTTAAATCAGCAATGGTAGGATAGGTTTTCATCTTTTTATAGATGGTATAATCCTGAAAGGAATTGAATAGTAAAATCTCGTCGGCGTAAAAATCCTGGGGAATTTTCGTTAAACGAAAGACTCTTCGTCCTTCGAGGCGTTTGATGAGAATGCGGTGATTTTTTTCGGGGGGACAGTTTTTGGCGGTTAAGACAATCTGTTCCCCTCGAACACTTTTAAAATAGGCGCCGATATCCATTAAAGAAAGGATGGTTTTCTCGGAGAGGAGAGCCTGGCGCAGCGTCCGGTAGCCGGATACATGCAAAAAGTTTTTCGGAAGGATATAGGATACCACCCCTCCTTCTTTTACCAGTTCAAACGCCCGGATCAGCGCCGCGATAAAGAGATTTCCGCCCATTTTGGAGACCCGGTCCCGAAAAGACGGGTCCCAATCTTTTTCCACATTTCCGTTAAAAGGAACATAAGGAGGATTTCCTACAACGGCGTCAGGCTGTTCCGTTATCCCTATCGAGGAAAAAACATCTTCTTTGGGCTTTCCAATGGTGTCGCCGGAAAAGAAAGGAAGATTTGGAAAGTAGGTTTTGCAAAAAGAGATCGCCTTTTCGTCGGAATCCATCCCACAAAGATGGGAAAATCCGCATTGTTTCGCAGCGAATAAAAACACCCCCGTTCCACAGCATGGATCCATCAGGAAAGCGTCCTTGGGAAGGCGCAATCCGCGAATCATCTTGTTTGCCAAAATGAGATCGGTATAAAAAATCCCGTTTTCTTTTTTCTCTACGTCAGCGATCGATTGTTCGTACAGGTTCAATGCCTTTTGGTATCTTTTTTTTGATGGTTTCATGCTTTCCTCCATAGCCCTTCCGATGTGGATTCTCAAATGTATTATACCATTGGAACCCATACTGCGCAATCGTTTTCCCTTAACAAAGAAAAAAAGTCCCGTTTATCGGTCCGATAGATCCCATGCGAAAAGCCGCACCTTTGGTGCGGCTTTTTTCTATTGGAGAATCAAAGCTCCCGAAGGGGCGATCCAGTACACGGTCGTTTCTGCGCCTCGTTCCAGCGTAATTAAATTTTGGCTGCTCTGGTAGTCGATCCTGGTGTATTCTGGAAAAGCAGCCTCGGTCAATACGCCGCTGTTAACGGCGAGAAGGCCATAAAAGATTCCGTTTTCCTCGGTAATTTGAAGGTAATTTTCGTCTATCGCCAGAGCGGAAGAAACAAAATAAGGCTCTCCTTCGTTTTTTAAGCTGTAAATCCGGCAAAGGGAGCGGCCCTGTCCATCATCTTGCTTCGGTGTAACAAAAAAATCATTCCAAAGGTACAGATTGGATGCTAAGACACCGTCAAACCGCAAAGATGTTTTCGCTGTCAGATCCCAAACCTCTACAAAATTCCCTTGCAGGTCGCTGACCAGGGCGTAATTCCGGTACATAGAGATAGCTAAACGGTCCTTGTACTCCTGCTGATAATTTTCCAATTTCCAGCTGTCCCAGAAAAGCTCGCCTTGAAGATTGATCAGGTTATAGTAACGGGAACGGCTTCCCTGTGAGGTACTTTTGGGATCGATGGCCTGGATCAGGATCCAGTCATCCCACACCATCTGGACAGTGGGTTCGCTTCCGTCATAGGAAAGCCAGTTACCAAAGCCATAATAAAGACTGTCATTTCGCTGGCTTACCGGGTAGATCCCTACTGATTCTGATGCGGGAAGGGTTTGGATCGCTGTCTGGCAAAGATCGGCTACAGTATTGCCGCCGGCGTCGATGATTTCCGCCGTCCCTTCTTCACTGTAAACCAAGCAGCGGTCACCATCGGCGTGCCAGATGAAATTTCCGCTGCGCAAGAGCGTTCCCTGCTGGTTATACACATTGCTGCCGATCTGGAAGAACGCCTCGCCGTTGTAAAAAAGGCTTTGGGCGCCTTGGGCAGGGGATACTAAAAATGTGCCGTCGCTGAGAATAGCGCCCCATGCACCGTTGATGGAAATAAAACAGCGCCCGTACTCAAATCCATCAGCGAACAGATCCGTGTAAAGGAAATCAATAGCGGTGTTTCCGTCGGTGTCAATAAATCCCCAATATCCATTCAGCTTTACCGCAAACAGTCCGTCGCCATATCCTTTGCAATCCTGATATAATGGGTCCGTGATCGTCTGCCCGGTGGAATCGATCAATCCCCAAAGGCCATTTCTTTTGACCATTGCTGCGCCGTCATGGAAATCCTTGGCGTCGTCATAGAGAAAATTGATTCCTATCTCTCCGGTTTTATCAATATACCCCCACTTTCCGGTGTCTTCATCCAATACCCGGCACAATCCTTCCGAAAAGGTTCCGGTTTCCTGATACAAAAAGGGGATTTTCACTTCGTCCGTTTCATCCACAAATCCCCAAAGCTGATTTTTACTCGCCGGGATCAGGATAAGGTCTTCGAGAGCGGAAAGATCCGTTTGGGTATCAGGCTCTTTGGAACTCATCTCCTGAGATGAATCGGAAGATTCCGAAAAAGAAAGCGCAGAGGATGAAGAACTTTCCTTTCCGCTTGTCCTGCCCGAATCAAAAGAGCAGGCGGACAAACCAAAAAGTAATATCATCGCTGCTACGCAAAAAATCCATCGTTTCATTTGGCATCCCTCCCAAAAGCAGTCAAGCATCTATACAGTACAACTTTATTATATCGTCATTTTGCATATAATGCAAGACATTTGAGAAGGAAAATTAGATCATATTTCCGCGTCGTGGGAGAAGCGCTCGGTAATGACCTGGTGAACGAATTTTTTGATTTCCAAATGAAGCGGGTTGACCTGATAACTGTCTAACGCTTCACGGTCCGAAAAGGTACAAAGAAGGCAGACATCCACGCCGCCGGGGACAAAATTCGCAGTCACTTCGATGGAAAGCATCCCGTCGATTTTTCCGTCGATGGACGCGAACTTTTCTTTCAGCAAAGCGATATTTTCCGCCTTGCTGTGGCCCAGCGCTTCCTCTTTTAAATTCCATAACACAATATGCCGTACCATAATGCCTCCTATAACGTTTTGGAAAGACCTTTCAAATATGCTTTAAAGCCCTCGCCGATCTCTTTATGCTTTAATGCCGTTTCCACGATCGCTTCCATGATTCCCAGTTTATTGCCCATATCGTACCGTTTTCCGATAAAGTCGACGCCGACCATACCGTCCCGGACCGCCAGCGTTTTCATCGCGTCGGTAAGCTGAAGCTCGCCGCCATGGCCATAAGGGGTGTTTTTTAATATGGTAAAGATCTCGGGGGTCAGCACACAGCGCCCCAAAATGGAAAAGAGGGAAAAAACCTCGTCCGGTTTTGGCTTTTCGATCATATCGGTGACCTTATAGAGGTTGTCCCGCAAAAGAGAGACCTTCATAGAGGAATACTTTCCGATATCCGAAGCCGAAACCTCCTTGATCCCGACACATCCTAAGCCGTATTCCTCGTAAGCGCGGCAAAGCTGGCCGCAGACCGGATCGTCCCCCATAATGACATCATCGCCGTACAGCACCGCAAAAGGCTCGTTTCCGATAAAGGATTCCGCCCGCAAAATCGCATGGCCCAAGCCCTTGGTCTCGATCTGGCGAAGGAAGGTAATGTTGGCTAACGAGGCAATTTTTTTGACTTCCTCGTACATCTCTTCCTTTCCGGTGCGGAGAAGGTGCTCTTCTAACTCCGGAGAGCGGTCGAAATGATCTTCAATGACCCCTTTTCCCCGGTTAGTAATGATCAAAATGTCCTCAATTCCGCTGTTGACCGCTTCTTCCACAATATATTGAATGGCGGGCTTGTCCACAATGGGAAGCATTTCCTTGGGAAGGGATTTGGAAATAGGGAGGACTCTGGTTCCGAGTCCGGCGGCGGGGATAACTGCTTTTTTGATTTTCATACATTTTCTCCTCCTCTTATATCAGAGACACCAGCCAGTTGAGCGTCAGCGCGCTTCCTACCGAGGAAATAAGGATCGTCGCGCAGACAGCGGCGATCACAGCGACCTTGGAGGTACCGCCTTTTTGGGATAAAGCAGTATGGTAGGCGGTGACATCTCCGGCATACATGTCCCTTAACTGTTTGATATTTTTAATAGAACGA
>CALWZB010000106.1 GCA_944385915.1 uncultured Clostridia bacterium
GTTAAACATTGCCATTTGCCAGGATACCGGGATGGCGGTGGTGTTTTTGAAAATCGGCCAGGATGTCCATCTGGTAGACGGGGATCTGACCGAGGCGGTCAACCGGGGCGTCGCCGCCGGATACAAGGAAGGATACCTTCGGTGCAGCGTCGTTTCCGACCCGGTGCGGCGGGATCACAATACCGGAGATAATACGCCGGCGATCTTACACCTTTCCATCGTTCCGGGAGACCGGGTAGAGGTTACGGTTGCGCCCAAGGGCTTTGGAAGCGAAAATATGTCGGCGGTTCGGATGCTCAACCCCTCCGCCACCAAAGAGACGGTAATGGATGCGGTAGTGGATATCGTAAAAACGGCGGGGGGAAATCCATGTCCTCCTATGGTGGTAGGCGTTGGGATCGGCGGCGACTTTGAGCTTGCGGCATATCTTTCGAAAAAAGCCCTTTGCCGGGATGTGTCCGTCTCGAATCCCGATCCTTTTTATCAGGAGATGGAGGAGACCCTGCTTTCCCGGATCAATGCTCTTGGCATCGGACCCCAGGGCTTTGGCGGGGATACCACGGCGCTGAAGGTGAATATTGAAACCTATCCTACCCATATTGCCGGACTGCCGCTGGCGGTGAATATCGGCTGCCATGTGACCAGACATCAGTCTAAGATCCTGTAAAATCGCAAAGATAGAAAACAAGGTGGGCCTTCTTAAAAGAATTTAATAAAAATTAGAAAAAAGTATATACTTTTTTGTTCAGTTATGATATAATGAGATTGAAAAACAGCGAAGGCTGTTTTGGAAAGTATAAAGGAGGCTTGACCATGAACACGACGTTTGCCGCAAAAAAAATGAACCTGACGGAAAGCTTTACTGACCACGCGGAGAAAAAACTGCAAAAGCTGGATCGCTTTTTCGATTCCGCCGAAGCGCAGGTCAAGGTTTCGACGGTGAAGGATACAGCCAGAGTAGAGATCACGGTGCGTAACGGCGGACTGATCTTTCGAGGGGAGTCAGCCGACAAAGATAAGCTCAACGCCTTTGATAAGGCGTTGGATACCATCATCCGAAGGATCCGGAAAAATAAGACCAAGCTTTTGAAATCGGTAAAGGCGTCGGCATTTGAACCGGCGGAGGAGGAAATCGCCGACGAGGGCTACGAGGTGGTTCGGATCAAAGAGCCGGATCTGAAAGCGATGACGGTAGAGGAAGCGATTTTGCAGATGAACCTTCTGGAGCATAGCTTTTTCGTTTTCGAAAACGCGGAAAACGGAAGCGTCAATGTGGTATACCGCCGCAACGACGACGGTTACGGCTTGATCGCGCCGAAACGGTAAATGTTTCATCCGGTCCTTTTCATCCGGGTAAAACTATGGTACAATAAGAGGCGGAGTTTCTCCGCCTCTTTTTTGCGGGGAAAAACGGAAAGGGGAATATATGGAACGGTTTACCTTTATCGCCAGTTGTATTTTTGGATTGGAGAGTGTCACAGCGGGAGAGCTTCGGCGCATCGGCGCCGAGGATGTTCGGGCTTTCGACGGGCGGGTCGAGTTTTCCGGAGGAGAAGAGATGTTAGCGAGAGCCAACCTTCACCTGCGCACGGCAGAGAGGGTACTCGTCAAATTGGGAGAATTTCCCGCCGCTACCTTTACGGAGCTGTTTGATGGGGTCAAGAGTCTTCCTTTGGAGCGGTTTATCGGAAAAAAGGACGCGTTTCCGGTCAAGGGCCATACGGTGAAATCGGCGCTCCACAGTATCCCGGACTGCCAGAAGATCGTAAAAAAAGCGGCGGTGGACCGCCTCTCTTCGGTGTATGGCGTCAACTGGTTCGAGGAAACAGGCCCGGTGCATCCGCTTCAGTTTTTGATCATTAAGGACCGGGCGATCCTTTCGATGGACACCTCGGGCGCGCCGCTGCACAAGAGGGGATACCGGAAAAATTCGCTGATCGCCCCCATTAAGGAGACGCTGGCGGCGGGGATATTGGACCTTTCCCGGGTCAAAGGGGACAGTCTTCTGTACGATCCTTTTTGCGGCTCCGGAACCTTTCTGATCGAGGGGGCTCTTCGCGCTCTCCGGATCCCTCCGGGGATTAACCGCCGGTTCGGCGCCCAGGATTATGCCTGCTTTTCCAAGGATATCTGGCGAAAGGAACGGGAGCGGGGAATCGAGGAAGTCAACCGGGAAGGAACCTTTCGCGCCTATGGAAGCGATATTAGCGGGGACGCAGTGGCACTGACCAGAGAAAACGCTAAGAAAGCCGGGGTTTCCTCTCGCATTATTGCTGAGCAAAAGGATATTGGCCAGTTTTTGATGCCGGAAAAAGGGATGGTGGTTTGCAACCCTCCTTACGGAGAGCGGCTTTTGGATCAGAATTCCGCAAGAAAGCTTTATACCGAGATGGGAAAGCGGTTTTCTTACGGAGATGGGAAAAGCCTTTCCATTATTACTCCGGACGAAGCTTTCGAAGAATATTTCGGTCACAAGGCATCGAAAAAACGCAAGCTGTATAACGGGATGATCCGATGCGTTTTGTATCTTTATTTTTAATGGAAAACAGCCGAACCGGGAAACCGGTTCGGCTGTTTTGAAAAGGGACTTTGCATTCAGGAAAAAGGCAAACAAAAAAAGTCTGAACGCAAACGCGTCCAGACTCCATCTGGTGCGGATAACAGGACTTGAACCTGCATGCCTCTCAGCACATGAACCTGAATCATGCGTGTCTGCCAATTCCACCATATCCGCGTTGGTGCAGATGACAGGACTTGAACCTGCACGAGTCGCCTCACTACCACCTCAAAGTAGCGTGTCTGCCGATTCCACCACATCTGCACGGAACGTTACTTATTATAGCAAGGGAAACGGCGTTTGTCAAGAGCTTTTTCAAAAAACTTCCTGCCTTTTTGGCGAAAAAGGGACGCAGCGTAAGCTGCGCCCTTTGTAAATCAGATCTTTCGTTTCTTTCCCGCGTAGTAATCGGTCCGGGGAAGCCAGTCTAAAAATTCCTTGATATTTTCGTCCCAGCACTGCCATTCGTGGCCGTAATTTTTGGAAAAATCGGTGGTCACCCGGATCCCGTTTTCGGCTAAAAAGGCGGCAAACGCCTTGGCACGCTCCGGACCGTCCTGCAAACCGGTGCTTATATAGAAATCGGGGAAGGTCTTTCCCTCTTCCTTTGCCTTGTTTACCAGCTTTACCGCTTCGGGGCTGATCATATCTTTCATATCCTCAGCCTTGAGGGCGTTTAACCTTTCCCGTTCCTCGGGGGCGGCGCTAAACATTTTTCCCATATCCATCATCGGTCCCGAGAAAGAGCCCGCCGCCCGGTAATTTTGGGGATTGGACAGGGCATGTAATAGCGTTCCCATAGAGCCCATAGAGAGGCCCGCGATATAGGTGTCCTCAGGCCGGGTGGAGACAGGGAAGGTATTTTGAATAAATTCAGGCAGTTCCTTGGAGATAAACTGGAAATGCTTGTCGCCGTTTTCCTGATCCCGGTATCCCCGGTTTTCGCCGGACATCATAACGACACAGATCTGACGCTCTTCGGCGTACCGCTCAACGCTGGTGTATCTGCCCCATACCGAATAGTTGTTGCCCATGCCATGGAGTAAGTACAACACCGGATAAGGTGCTTTTACTTTGTGGGTTGGCTCCCCGCTTAATCCCATGCTTTCGGGGATGGTACAGGTGGGGAGAATGACGTTGATGTCCACTTCTCTTTTCAAAGAATAGGAAATGAAGCCTACATGAAACAATGCCATATCGTTTCCTCCTCGTTTTTTCATCATGGTACCATTCTTTTTTCAACAAATCCATTGATTTTTTGTCCAAAAATCCAGTTTCATTTTTCAGTAATTGGCCTTTCCCGAAAAAGTCTCCGATTATGGTAATGCGTTGTTTTAGGGGGAACTGTTACCGAATCGTTTCCAAAATAATAACAAAATATGTCCAAAGATCGATGTCAAGAACAAGAAATATGTGTCTAAAATACCAATTTACAAATCTTATGTCCTAACTTATAATGGAGAGTGTCAAAAAGTTACAGGGTGTTTCCTTGTGATGTTTTTTCCTTTTTGACGGAAAGCATTTTATGCAGAAAAGGAAACGGAGGTTTAGTTGCTATGGAACGCTTTTTTAAGATCAAAGAGCGCAACAGCACGGTAAGAACTGAAATTATTGGCGGTTTTACCACATTCTTCGCTATGGCCTACATCATTTTCGTCAACCCCAGCTTTTTGGAACAGACGGGAATGGAACGGACCGCGGTTTTGGTCGCGACCTGTGTGTCTTCGGCGATTGGAAGTTTTTTAACTGCTTTTTTGGCGAATGTCCCCTTTGCTCAGGCGCCCGGTATGGGCTTAAACGCCTACTTTACTTACACTATCTGTCTTGGAATGGGTTACACCTGGCAGCAGGGTCTGGCGATCGTTTTGATTTCCGGCTTACTGTTTTTGGCGGTCACCATTTCTCCCCTTCGCACTAAGATTATCGCTTCGATCCCCAGCGATCTGAAAGCGGCGATCAGCGCGGGTATCGGCTTGTTTATCTCTCTCATCGGTCTTTTGAACGTGGGCATCGTAGTGGCGGAAGGAAACCTCCTAGATATGGGTACCATCACTTCCGGTGCGGGTCTTCTGGCACTGATCGGCCTTTTGATCACCGGCGTTTTGATGGCCTGGCAGGTCAAGGGCGCTTTGATTATCGGTATCGTTATTACCACCCTTCTCGGTCTTCCTATGGGACTGACCGTGATCCCGGATACTTTGGTAGAGATGGGATCCCTCACCTCCACGATGTTTAAAGTGGACTTTGGCGGACTCTTTTCTCTGGGTGTAATGCCTCTGATCGTAGCGGTTATCACTTTCTCTATTTGTGATATGTTCGATACGGTAGGAACTCTGATCGGAACTGCCGGCAACGCTGGTATGCTGGATAAAGACGGCAACCTTCCCGGCGGTGACCGTGCGCTGATCGCTGACGCCATTGCGACTTGCACCGGCGCGCTTTTGGGTACCTCTACTGTTACCACTTTCGTCGAGTCTTCTACCGGTATTGCGGAAGGCGCCCGGACTGGTTTGTCTTCTGTGGTCGTTGGCGTGATGTTCCTGCTGTCTACCTTCCTGGCTCCGGTGGCGGGAATCGTTCCTTCGGCGGCGACGGCTCCGGCGTTGATCATCGTCGGTATTCTGATGCTGAGAGGCGCTGCTAAAATCAACTGGAATGATTTTGAGATCGCGATGCCCTGCTTCCTGACCATTGCGGGTATGCCTTTCTTTTACAGCATTTCGGATGGTATCGGATTTGGTTTTATTTCCTACACCCTCATCAAGGTGTTCAGAGGAAAGGCCAAAGAAGTTCCTTTGCTTTTGTACATCCTTTCGCTGTTCTTCATTTTGATGTACGTTCTTCCGAATTTTGCATAATGTTCGGCTTTGTTTCCCCTGCTCCCCTAAGGACGGAGCAGGGGATTTTTCTTTGAGGTAAAATTATGAACTTTTTTCGGAAGCAGGAAAGAAATACTTCCTTTTCTTGATTCCCAGGGAAAATTTTGCTATAATGAAGATTAAAATGGGTGTTTTTGCGAAAGGAAACCGTCTTTCAGTCAACACCCTTTTGACGCCTTTTTGCATTAAAAGGGCATAATTGCAAAGGATAAAGGAGAAAAAATGGATTTTTCAGTTTTACTTTCGGTTTATCAGAAAGAAAAGCCGGAATATTTTCGCCAAAGTTTGGACAGCATCCTATCTCAAACCTGCCTTCCCACCCAGATTGTTTTGGTGGAGGACGGCCCTTTGACCGAGGAATTATACCGGGAGGTAGAAGCCCTCTCTCAGCGTACCGACCGATTGAAGGTGGTGCCTTTAAAAGAAAATATGGGATTGGGTAAAGCGCTCAATATCGGGATCCGGGAATGTGATTACGAATTGGTCGCCCGTATGGATACCGACGACATCGCCTTTCCCGACCGGTTCGCACTTCAGATTGAGGCGTTTGAAAGAGATCCTGAGCTTGGATTGTGCGGCGGTTATGTTGAAGAATTTATCGATTCGGTGGAGAATGTAGTGTCGGTCAAGAAGGTTCCGCTCAAAGATGAAGAGATCCGCCGGTACGCGAAAAAGCGAAATCCCTTTAACCACCCTACCGTTATGTTTAAAAAAAGCGAAGTGGAAAAAGCGGGCGGATACCAGCATGCCCTTTATTTTGAGGACTATTATCTTTGGATGCGGATGCTGAAAAACAGAGTCAAGGCAAAAAATATCGATCGGGCATTGCTCCATTTTCGGACCGGTGCGGATATGTACCAGCGCCGGGGCGGCTTCGCTTATATGAAACACGCAGTGGCATTTAAAAAACGTCTTTACCGGGAAGGCCTCATCTCCTTTGGCGATTATCTGGTTTCCGCGTCGATCCATGTGGCGGTGAGCCTGATGCCCAATTCTTTACGGGGATGGGTTTACAGTCGGCTTTTGCGGAAAAGGAAGGCGGATGGGAATGAATAAAAAGAGGATTCGACAGCTAAGCGGCTTTTTAAGCGCCGTCAACCGCATCATTCCCAAGCGGAAGAAAAAAATCGTCTTTTACAGCAATATGGGATTTCGGGACAATGTGCGGGCGGTATTTGAGTACCTTTTGACCTGTCCCGGAGCGGAAAGCTATAAAATCATCTGCGCTGTTAACGATTATCAGGATTTCCTCGGCAAGGGGTACCCGGAAAACGTCCGCTTTGTAAGCCCGCTTTCGGGGGTGTATCATTTCTTTACCGGACGCTACTTTTTTTACTCTTTCGGGAAATATCCGGTGAAGCCGTCGAAAAAACAGATGGTCATCAATCTCTGGCATGGCTCTCCGTTAAAAAAGATCGGCAACTATCTGGATGATGAGGACCAAAATTTTTTCACCTATGTCCTGGCAGCGTCGGACTTTTTTGTGCCGGTGATGCAAAAGGCGTTTTTATGTGATCCGGACCAGATCGTGGTTTGCGGGCATCCCCGAAATGACGCGCTGTTTTGCAAAAATGACGCGCTGCAGCGCCTTTCCCTTGGGGAAGGGTATCGAAAGGTGATTTTGTGGCTTCCGACATTTCGGAAATCCGATTTTTTGGGAGCAGATGACGGCGAGATCCAAAGCGAAACAGGACTTCCTCTCCTGTCAACGATGGCGGAGCTGGAAGAAGTCAACGAACGGCTGATGACGGCAGGCGCTTTGATGATCGTCAAGATCCATCCGGCGCAGAATCTAAGCGCCATCGGCGCCAGAGATCTTTCCAACATCCGCATTCTTTCCAACGACGTGCTGATGAAGGCGGATTGTGATCTGTATGCCCTTTTGTCCCATGCGGATGGTTTGATTACCGATTACAGTTCCGTTTATTTCGATTACCTTCTTTTGAACCGTCCCATTGGATTTACGGTGGACGATATGGAAGAATATATTCAAAACCGGGGCTTTGTAGTGGAGGATCCCGTTTCTTTGATGCCAGGACCGCTGTTAAAGACGTCCGATGATTTTCTGCGCTTTGTATCCAGTGTGCTTACCGGAAGCGACGGTTACGCCGAGGAGCGAAAACGGGTGGGAGAGCTGACCAACCGGTATCACGACGGGAAAGATGCGCGCCGGGCGCTGGAGTTAGCGGGAATTTTATAAAAACAGTTTGTATAGATGGGGGAAAAGAGGAATGAAAAAGGTAATTACCTACGGTACCTTTGACCTGCTTCATTACGGGCACATTAATTTGCTTCGTCGTGCCAAGGAGATGGGGGATTATTTGATCGTCGCCCTTTCCACGGACCAGTTTAACGCGAAAAAAGGGAAGAAATGTTACTTTTCTTATGAGAAACGGAAAATGCTTTTGGAGTCTATCCGTTATGTGGATCTGGTGATCCCGGAGACCTGCTGGGAACAAAAGCCCGAGGATGTCAAGGAGTTTAAGGTGGATGTCTTTGTGATGGGGGACGACTGGAGAGGGAAATTCGATTTTTTGTCTGACCTATGCCAGGTGGTTTATCTTCCCAGAACGCCGGAGATTTCTACATCCAAGATCAAAACAGACCTTTTTTCCAAAGGGGAGTGACACATTGGAAAAAATCAAAGTACTTCTCGGCATTTTGGGGAAAAACCCTTCCGGCCGGTTTTATTATATGCTGAATCTTTTTGAGGAATTGGATCCTCATTTATTTTCCGTCACCATCCTCACCGATACGCCTACACCCTTTCGCGGGGAAGAGATCCGGGAAAAAGGGGGAAGGCTTCAGTACATCCCTCCCCGGAAAAAGGATCCCAGAGGACATCGGGAGGTGCTGAAAAAGGTGCTGAGCGAAGGGTATTCGGTTTGTCATATCCATTTGGCAACCGCCAGCAATACCGAGATCTTTCCGCTGGCTATCCGGGCAAAGATCCCTCTGGTGGCTGCTCATTCTCATAGCAACCAGGTGGAAGGCGGTTTTCCCGTCAAGCTTCTTCATCGTATCGGGCGGGAAAAGCTAAAGCGGCTTCCCATTATGCGTTTTGCATGCTCCAGAGCGGCGGGGACCTTTATGTTTGGAGACGCGCCGTTTTCCGTACTTCCCAATGCCATTGATCTTGGACGGTTTCAGTACCGGGAAGAAAAGCGGCAAGAGATCCGCAGCGCCCTTTCCATTGGGAAGGATACTTTTGTGGTGGGACATGCCGGAAGACTGGAGCCGGTCAAAAACCATGGCTTTTTGCTGGAACTGCTCCAGGAGATGAAAAAGAGGGAGCCGGACTGTAAGCTTTTGCTTTTGGGAGAGGGAAGCCAGAGAGAGGCTATCGTGACCCGCGCCCGGGAAATGGGCCTTTTGGAGGATGTGGTCCTTACGGGCAATGTGGATCATCCCGAAGATTATTACGCCGCTATGGACGCTTTTGTTTTGCCGTCTTTGTTTGAGGGGCTTTCCTATGTGACGCTGGAGGCTTTTGCCACCGGACTTGCCTGCTTTGCGGCGGACACCCTTCCGCCGGAGGTCCGCATCCATCCGGATATTCGCTTTTTTTCGTTGAACATATCCAAAGAAGAGCTGGCGAAAGAAGTCCTCGCCACCAAAGGTATGCCCAGAAAGGATCGGGGAGAAGCGATCTGGGCAGCGGGATTCGATACCGAAAGCAACCGCAAACGAATCAAGTTATTGTATTTTACCGCCGGAAATTTCGGCCAGCCAGGAGAAGAGTATGGAACAGCACAATAGACTGAAAGAGCGATTGGAGAAGATATTGGGATACAGCGGTTTTCGCGTCGCGGTAATGATTTTGGTCCTTCTTCGGTCCTCTTCTTTGCTCAATGGGATCGTAGGTCCTTTCGTCAAGGTCACCCTTTTATGGTCGGTCGCTTTGTTGGTGAAAGACCTGTTTACCGTTCGGTCGGTGTTATTTAACCGCTACCGGGTGGTGATCTACCTTTTTTTGATCTCCTATGGGATCACTGTTTTGGTCAATCGGGATCAGGGGCTTTTTTACGGCATCGCTACCTTTGGATATCTGGCCACCAATTTATTGGTCATTTATGCGTATAATCCCAAAAAGGCGCCGGGAACGGTAAAGCGGGAGCTATTGACCTTTAACCACGCCTTTTTGATCACTACTTTTATCGGCCAGCTTATCAGCTTAGTGACCTTTATCCTCAACATCAATTTCGAGTTTACCGTCAATGGGGACACCTACTGGTTTGGAATTCACGAGGAGCGGCTCTGGGGCTTCTTCTCCAACCCCAATACGGCGGGCCTCATCACCGTGATCTCGGTGATGCTTACGGTGGTTTGCTACACCATTTACCATGGAAATATCTCCAAGGGACGCAAATGGTTTTATGGGATCAACCTTGTGGTCCAGCTTCTGGTGTTCTTCTTATGTAATTCCCGGGGTGGCCTTTTGGTATTGAGCCTCTATTTGATTTTGCTTCCCATCGTCTTTGGAGCATCCAAGTACCGGACGATGGAGACCAAGGAACTGAAGCGAAAGCTGACCGTCAAGATCGCGGCAATCGCCATCGCGGCGCCTTTGGCGCTCAACGGCGCGTATGTATATGCCATTGAGGTGCTGCCTTACTGCGTGATCCAAAATGATTATATCAGCGAGCAGCTGGCGGAAGCCTTCGGCGAAGAAACGTCAGGTACCCAGGTCAACATCAAGCGGGAGGAATTCGGAAGCGCGTTCGGCGGAAGAGGCCTTTTGTGGCAGGCGGGCAGCCATATTGTCAAAAACAACCCGTGGTTTGGCGTCGGCAGCGACAATGTAATGCAGGAGGCGTACCGGTATGCTTACCGTTACGAGACATCCTATGCCAATGAGCCCTACCTTCCCGGAATTACCGGCGGACTTCATAATATCCTCTATCAGGTCGCCGCTTCTTCCGGCTTGGTGGGATTGGTGTTTTTTGTGATCTTAGGGGTGCTTTTATTTGTCCGCGCGCTGCGCTATTATTTGTTCAGCGTGCAGGAAGGAAAGTTCAATCCCATTTTTGCGGCGTCTTTTTTGGTAGCGGTCATTTTAGTGGCTCACACCATGGTGGATGCGTCCGCTACGTTATATGAGCTTCATTATCCCAGCATTGCCTTGTGGACCTATCTCGGCGTGCTGATGTATTACAGCGACACCGAATTTATAAAGAGCGGGAAACCCCTTCTCTTGTCTCTTTTTGAACGGATCCAAAAGGGGGATGGTTCTCTCCCCGTGCTTTCCCTTCCGGGGAAAAGAAAGGCTGAAAGGAAGTAAGCGGAAATGGACAGCGCAACGTTAAAGCGGCTTCAGCAAACAGTCAATGAGGTCCTTTTTGTCGTGGATGATTTTTGCAATCGAGAAAAGATTCCGTATTATCTTTTTTACGGGTCAGAGCTTGGTGCCGTCCGTCACGGCGGTTTTATCCCATGGGACGACGACGCGGACATCATTTTGTTTCGGAAGGATTATGAGCGTCTCAAAGAGAGATGGCAAAAAAATCCTCCCGCTGGATATTTTTGGCAGGATACCGAAACGGATCCCGATTACAATGTCCAAATCACCAAAATTCGAAAAAACCATACGGCATTTGTAGAGCCGGCTTTTCGCGACCGAAAGATGCATCATGGTTTTTATGTGGACATTTTTATTTTAGACGATTACATCCGCTCCGATTTCTGGCGGCATGTAGGGGAATGGATCACCATGTTCGACTACAATGCCTGCCGGAATTACCGCCCACGGACCGGTATTGGGAGATGGGTCTATCCCATTACCAACCGCCTGTTTCGAAGCGGGAAAATCCGAAAACGCTGGTATCAGAAATGGTATCCCCGTTTCAAAAAAGACGACGCTTTATGCAGCGATATTCTTTCCTTTACCAACAGTCACCGATATGATTTCAGACGGGAGTGGTTCGGCGTTCCGAAAAAACTGTTTTACGAAGGAAGGCTGATGCCCTGCCCGCAGGATACTCACAATACGTTGAAGGTGTGTTACGGGGACTACTTGACCCCGCCTCCCCCGGAACAGCGGACAAGTCATCATTATGTGCACTATATGTCCTTTGATTCCGATTATGATGCTTGTGGGGGAACAAAATAATGGACAAACGACGTTCCATCATGGGGAACTCGATTTATAATTTTACACTGAAGGTATTTCGGATCATTATACCGATTTTTGTCATCCCATATCTCCAGCGTCTCTTTGATAAAGATCTTTACGGCAGCTTTAACGACGCGTCTATCTGGCTGGATATCGCGCTGATTTTCGGCTCCTTCGGTATTTATACCTATGGGATAAGGGAGCTTTCCGGAATTCGGGATGACAAGGAAAAAAGGCGAAGACTTTTTACTTCCCTCTTTCTTTTCGGAGTGGTGACCAACTTCGTATGCTTAGGGTGCTATACCGCGTTTGTTTTATTTTCCGCCCCGGTCAATCGGACCATCTACCTGATTATGGGACTGAAGCTGTTTGCCAATGCGTTTATGGTGGAATGGCTCAACGAGGCACTGGAAAATTACCGGTTCATCACTTTGAAAACGGTGGTGGTGCGCCTGGTGTACCTGGCAGGGATCCTTTTGATGATCCACGATCCCGACGATGTTCCCACCTACTGCCTGATCGTGGTGGGGACCGACTTTTTGAATAATATCATCAGCTTCTTTTATGTGCAAAAGGAGATCCCTTTTACCCGAAAGGGACTTTCTTTTCTTCCCCATATCGCGCCCCTTTGCAGCATTTTGATCATCAGCAACGTGAACGTGCTTTACACGACGCTGGACAAGATGTTTTTAAGCTGTATCTATGATGATAAAAGCCTGATCACTGTGTATAAAACGCCTCAGGACATCACTTATATGATTGCCGGGCTGCTGTCATCGGTGGTACTGGTGGCGGTCCCCCGTCTGGCATACTATTATAAAAATGGGGAAAAAGAGGAGTATTTGACGCTGCTGAATAAAAGCTACCGTTCCTTTATGCTGCTGGTGATCCCGGCGTGCATGGGGATCGCCTGTCTGGCGCCGGAAATTATATGGCTTTACGGCGGGGGAAAATACGACGATTCCATCCCGGTTTTGGTAGTTTTCGCTTTTCGGACGCTGGAAAGTGCAGTGTATACCATCTGCGCCAACCAGATCCTCTATATCCAGCACCAGGAAAAGTTTCTGGTCAAGGCTCTTTTGATCGGCGGTGTGCTGAATGTGATCTTGAAATGCGTGCTTGCACTGCTTGCCCTTTACACACCGGTCACCGCTATTGCATCCACTTTGCTTTCCGAAATCGTTTTGATGGTGATTTTATTTCGGTATATCCAAAAGGAACTGGGGTTGGCAGTTTATTTCTTCACCAAGAGCAATTTGCTGTATATGGGGCTTTCGCTGGTGTTTGTCCCCATTATCTATCTGGTAAAACAGATCGACTTTGCGCCGGTTCTTTCTTTCGTGACCGCAGATACCGCGAACTTTATCGGTCATTGTGTGCTGGCGGTTGGGCTTTCCGTGGTATTTTACTTTTTTGTGCTTTTGTTTTTGCTTAAGGATGAAACCGCGGTATATCTTTGGCAAAAAGTTTTAGGGAAGCTTCGTTCTTTTCGAAAATAAAAGGCGTCCTTTTTGGGCGGCACTCATAAGACAGTATTAGAAATGTTTTCGGGAAACGGCGTAGCTTCGGCTATGCCGTTTCTCCGTTTTGCAGGTCATTCAGCAAAGACGCGGGGAGTATTCCTACAAGGTCATAGGAAATGTCAATCCGCTGTTCCCTATATCCTTTTGACTTATCCGGTGCGTGAACATACACCGCCTTTACCATATCATTTAAGATAGCGGGCGTCAGCTCGTCCAAGTTAAGATACTTCCGTACCTTGCCGATAAACTTGTCGATGTTTTCTGCCTGTTCTTCCTGTTCGTTAATTTCTTCATTCAGCCGCAACAGCTTTTCCCGCAGTTCTTCCTGCTCCTGTTCGTATACGCCCGCGAGCATTTGAAATCTGCTGTTAGATAGTTTTCCGCCTACGTTGTCCTCGTAAATACGCTTGAATAGCCGGTCAAGTTCTTCTATCCGCCGTTCTGCTTGCGTCAGTTGCCGCCGCTTCGCCGCAAGCTCTTTCTTCGCTTCGGCTTTCTGTTTCGCGCCCATAGCTTTACGGAATTGTTCTTCGTGGTTCGCGACACAGGCAATCGTCATCCTCATGTGTGCAAGCACGCCCTGCTCCAAGACAACGGCGCGGATAAAATGAGTGGGGCAAACTTCTTTCCCTTTCAGCCTTGAAGTCGAACAGACAAAGTGGTCTTGCCTTGCTTCCAAGTTCCTGCTTGTGCAGTAATACAGCTTTTCGCCGCACTCGGCACAGCGCGCAATGCCGGAGAACATAGTTGTCTTGCCTGACCTCGTCCGGCGGCGTTTGTTCTTCCGTAATTCCTGCACCCGTTGCCATGTGTCGGTGTCAATGATTGCTTCATGGGTATTCTCAAACACAAGCCATTTTTCCTCTGGATTATAGCAAGTCTTTTTGCTCTTGTAGGACTGCTTGTAGGTCTTGAAGTTT
>CALWZB010000107.1 GCA_944385915.1 uncultured Clostridia bacterium
TGATTTCGCCAAACCGTTCCACCGTTTTTTCTACGCAGTTTTTGACGCTCTCGGCGCTCGTGACATCACAGACGATACCCAAAGTCTCGGTGCCGTAATCCGCGGCAATGGAAGCGGCAACTTCCCCTACCGTATCCTTACAGTCGGCAATAACCACCTTCGCGCCCTTATCCGCGTACATTCTCGCGGTGGCTTCGCCGATTCCGCCGGCGCCGCCCACAACGATAGCGACTTTTCCGTCCAACCGGAAATCGCCGGTTACTTTTTCATATTGGATCATATGAGGTTCTCCTTTAATTGAAATTTGATTCTATTTTAGGTGAAATTACCCGGTTTGTAAAGGGGGGATTTCTCATAAAAATTCCCGTTAATTTTGTGAATAGAGGGGAAAAACTTTTATTTTTCGGTGAGCTTTAAGAACAAATCGATGGAATCGGTGACCGTTTTGAGACTGTTTCTAAAGAAGTCCGGATGGGAAAGGTCGATTCCTACCGAGGCGGCGACACCTTCTACCGTATTGACGGTGGTCTCCTTTAACAGCTTCCGATACTTGGGAAGGAAGGCTTCTCCCTCTTTTTGATAGATGGCGTACAGTCCTCTGGTAAAGAGACCGCCAAACGCATAAGGGAAGTTATAGAAGCTTAAGTTATCCCGATAATAATGACTCTTGCAGACCCACATATAAGGATGCAGGTAATCGGGGTCCAGCCCGTCGCCGTAAGACTGTTTTTGAGCGTCCAGCATAATCTCGCACAGCTCGTCGGGGAAGAGGAACCGATCCTTTCTCTGCTCGAATACGGCGCTTTCAAAAAGGAACCGGGAGTAGATGTCGACGATGATCTGGGTCACGTCAGAGATCTGGCTTTCTATCAGGGCGAGCTTTTGATCCCCGCTTGCTTCCTCAATGGCGGCGGACATAATGATGGTCTCGTTGAAATTGGATGCCGTCTCTGCTACCGGCATACTGTAGCTGGTGTTTAAGGGGCGGTGATCCTGGATCTGCTGGCCGTGATAGGCGTGCCCCAGCTCATGAGCCAATGTTACGATATCGCTGAAGGAGCCGTCAAAATTCGTCAGCACCCGGCTTTGGCCGATAAAGGGGAGATTGGAGCAAAACGCGCCGCCCACCTTTCCGGCTCTCGGGTAAAAGTCGATCCATCGTTCTTCGAAGGCCCGCTTGACCATTTCCGCCAGATCCGGCGCGAAGCCTTCAAAATGAGAGACGAGGTAGTCCTTGGCTTCTTCTACGGTATAAGTGCGGCTGTCGTTTCCCATAGGAGCAAACAGGTCGTAAAAGGGAAGACCGTTAGGATGTCCCAAAAGTTCTCCCTTTCGCTTCAAATACGCCCGGAATTTGGGGAAGCTCTCCCGCATGGCGGTAAACATCGCTTCCAGCGTTTCCCGTTTCATTCTCGACTGGCGAAGGGTCATCTCCAAAGGAGAAGGGTACCCCCGCATATCCACTAACGTATTGATCTGGCTTTTTAGGTTGTTTAAGGAAAACGCGACGCCGTCTTTGATTTTGTCGTAACAGGCAAGCTCCGCAAAATACGCCTCTTTTCGGACCTTTTGATCTGCATCATAGGCCAGATTGCGGATGGCCGAAAGGTTGGTTTTTTCGCCTTTGTAGTCCACCACTACGGTGGAGGTGAGGTATTGCTGCATATTAGACCATGCGGCGCCGGCGGAGAGGTTTAATTTCGCGATCACCTCTTCCACTTCATCGCTTAACCGGTACTTTCCTTCGCTTTGGATCTGGGAGAGGTAAAAAGAGTAGTCTTTCAAGGTCTCATCCTGTTCCAAAAGAGCGGGAAGATCCTCGATTGACGCGATAAAGCTTTCGATGACCGAGCGGGCTTTGGCGCTTTCGCTCATTTTCTGCCGCAGCTTTCCAAGATAGGCGGTGCTTTCGGGATCGGTGGTGTTGGCGGATTGGTTCAGCGAGCCAAAGGCGCTGAGCTTCCGGTTTAAAAGCTGGTACCGCTCTAAGTAATCCACCGCCTTTTGCAGCGTTTGCAGCGGTTTGTTTTGGTCTAACGTTTGGGAAAATTCATTGATTTTTTCGATCAGCGTTTCAAAGCGGGTGAGATCCTCTTTTAACGCCGGGTCGTCGTAGCCCTTATAAAGAGCGTCTAAAGACCAGGTTCCATCCATAGTGATTCCTCCTGTAAAAAGTATGATAAAAACCGGCGGGGGGATAGGTCCCGCCGGCAGCCGGATCAGAACGCGATCCGGTTTTCAATATATTCTTTCAGCTGTTCTACCGGGATCCGGACTTGCTCCATGGAATCCCGGTCTCTAATGGTAACGCAGTTATCCGCCGGCGTTTTGTCGTCGCCCACGGTAGCAAAGTCCACCGTAATGCAGAAAGGCGTGCCGATCTCATCCTGACGGCGGTACCGTTTTCCGATGGAACCGGATTCGTCAAAGTCCACCATAAAGTCTTTTTGAAGCTCGTGGAAGATCTCTTCGGCCTTGGGGGACAGCTTTTTCGACAAGGGGAGTACGGCGCACTTAAAGGGAGCAAGGGCGGGATGGAGACGCAAAACGGTGCGAACGTCATTTTTCTCCGCGTCCACCACTTCCTCGTCGTAGGCGTCTACCAAAAATGCCAACGTTACCCGGTCGGCGCCGAGAGAAGGCTCAATAACGTAGGGAATATAGCGTTCATTGTTTTCCTGGTCAAAGTATTCCATAGGTTCACCGCTGACTGTCTGGTGGGCGGTGAGGTCGTAATCGGTCCGGTCCGCCACACCCCAAAGTTCGCCCCAGCCAAAGGGGAAGAGAAACTCAAAATCGGTGGTGGCGTTGGAATAATGGGAAAGCTCTTCCTTCTCATGGTCACGAAGGCGGATATTTTCCTCTTTCAGACCCAGATTCAAAAGCCATTGCTTGCAGAATTCTCTCCAGTAGGAAAACCACTCCAAATCGGTGCCAGGCTTGCAGAAGAATTCCAGTTCCATCTGCTCGAATTCACGGATCCGGAAGATAAAGTTGCCGGGAGTGATCTCGTTACGGAAGGATTTTCCGATCTGGCCGACGCCGAAGGGAACCTTCTTTCTGGTGGTGCGCTGGATGTTCTTGAAGTTGACAAAAATGCCCTGGGCAGTCTCGGGGCGAAGATAGATCTCGGTGGTGGAGTCCTCGGTGACACCCTGGTGAGTCTTGAACATCAAATTGAATTTGCGGATATCGGTAAAATCAGATTTGCCGCAGTCAGGACAGCAGATCCCTTTTTCCCGGATGTAAGCCACCAGCGCGTCGTTGTCCATGGCTTCCACTACCACGTCGGTGATCCCGTTTTGCCGGTTCCATTCCTCGACCAGCTTATCCGCCCGATGTCTTGTTTTACAGGATTTGCAGTCGATCAAAGGATCGTTGAAGGTGGAGACATGTCCCGATGCCACCCAGACTTTCGGGTTCATCAGAATGGCCGAATCCAGCCCCACGTTGTAAGGGGATTCCTGGACGAATTTTTTCCACCATGCCTTTTTGATATTGTTTTTCAGCTCAACGCCCAAAGGACCGTAATCCCAGGCATTGGCAAGACCGCCGTAGATCTGGCTTCCCGGATAGACGAAGCCTCTGCCCTTACAGAGGGCGACGATCTGGTCCATAGTTTTTTCGGTATTTTTCATGCTTTTCCAGCTCCTTTGATGGGGCGTTTGCTCCGCCGCGAAATGCCGCTTTCAACGCCGATGTGAGAAAAATCGCCGTTTCCCAAAACGGAAAACCGGCGGCACTACCCCTTATTGTAGAGAAAAAAAGAAGTTTCGTCAAGCGTTTCCGCCAATCTTTCCAAAAACAGGGAAGAAAACGGGAAAAAAGGGGCGCTGATTATAGAATTTGGTTTTTATTTACAAAATTTGCCACCTTTTTTTGAAGCAAGTCCCTTTACGGTTTTGTCGATTTGTGGTAAAATAGAAAAGGATTCGATCGTTATTTTCAGGAAAGAAGAAAGTTTTGCCCTCTTTCCTGCGGTATGAAAAAGGATGGTGGAGAAAATGACCGGCATCAGAAGATATGGAAAAAAGGCCGTGGCTTTGACCCTTTCGGCAGCGGTGCTTTTGGGCGGCGGTATTTTGATTCAGAGCGCTTTGGCGGCTAACAGTGATATCGTATCCGCTTCTTCTTTTACTTCGGCGATTTATGACGAGTTATTGGAAAACTGGGATGCCAACGGCGATGATAAATTGTCTCAAAGCGAGCTTTCGGCGGTGACGTCTCTGGATTTGAGCGGGATGCGTTTAAGCTCGCTGCGGGGCGTGGAGTATCTGACCAATTTGACCAAGCTGGACGCTTCGGACAACCGTCTCACCAGCGTCAATTATATCAACGAATGTGTAAACTTAAAATATCTGGATTTGAGCAGCAACAAGATCAGTTCTTTGACAGGACTCTCCAAGCTGGTTTCTCTGACCCAGCTGAATTTGGCGCATAACGCGCTGTCATCCATTACTGAGCTTCGCTCCAATCCCCAGCTTGTGAGCCTGGACCTCAGCGATAACGCGCTGAACACGGTGGATTCTCTTTCTTACTGCAAGTCGCTGACCTCCCTTTCACTGGATGATAACGCGATTTCTATTCTTCCGGAGCTTCCGGTGTCGCTGACGTATCTTTCCATCAGCGGAAACCGGCTCACCAACGCGACGGGGCTCAATACCCTGACCAATCTGACACAGCTTAACCTCAGTGGGAATCAGCTTACTTCGGCGCCCTATATTGGAAGCGGGAAGTTAAAGACGCTGAATCTTTCGGAAAATGAGCTGACGACGCTGGCGTCCCTTTCCAAGTATGTAAACTGCGAGATCGACGTGCGTTTCAACGCGATTCCTACTGCATCCGATTCCGAGAAAAGCTTTGCCAATATGCTGAAAAACGGCGGCTGTACCTTAAACTCCATTCCTCAGGCATTAAAGGGATGGCAGTACGCCGACGGTTACTCCTATTACTTTACCGATACCGAAGGCACCTGCCTCACCGGTACCCAGACCATCGACGGTGTGGAATACACCTTTGACGAGGATGGGAAAAGCGGAAACGGTGAACCAGATTCCGACCTGTTGAAACCTACCGTACCGGTGAACTGGACCATCGAAAATGGAAAGTATTATTATAAAGATGCCAATGGAAGCTATCATAAAGGCTGGCTTTTGATGGGTGGAAAGGATTATTATTATCTGGATCCCACGACCGGTGAGCGGCTGACGGGATGGAAATTCGTCAACAACTACTGGTACTATATGGATCCTTCTACCGGATTGATGCAGACCGGCTGGATCCAACTGGACGGAAAACGCTATTATCTGCGCAGCTGGGGCTCTATGGCGGTGCAGTGGGAGCTTGTTGATAACGTCTGGTACTATTTCGGCGAGGACGGCGCTATGCGTTCATCCAGCTGGGTGGATTGGAAAAACGAGAAGTACTACGTCCTCTCCGATGGAAAGATGGCGACGGGAACGGTGACCATCGACGGCGTTTCCTACACCTTTAGTTCCTCCGGCGTTTTACAGTCTTCCGGTTCTTCGTCGACACCTACAACGCCTACCACACCGTCGACCTCTATGCCCGCGGCTTCCATTAAAAAGCCTTCGGTGGATGTGACCTGGACTTTGTCTGACGGGAAATATTATTATAAGGACGCCAGCGGAAAGACCCAGAAGGGCTGGCTTTTGATCGGCGGGAAGGATTACTACTATTTGGATCCTTCTACCGGTGAGCGGCTGACGGGTTGGAAGTTTGTCAACAACTACTGGTACTATATGGATCCTTCTACCGGACTGATGCAGACCGGCTGGATCCAGGTAGATGGAAGCTACTATTATCTGCGCAGCTGGGGCTCTATGGCTGTCCAGTGGGAGCTCATCGACAATACCTGGTACTACTTTGGCTCAGATGGCGCTATGCGGACCAATTCCTGGGTGCTGTGGAAGGATAAATGGTACTATGTGCTGGCTGACGGGAAAATGGCTACCGGACTTCAGTCTATCAACGGACAGACCTATTACTTAGGCACCGACGGGATCATGTATGAATCCTCGTGGCTGGGACAGAATGGGACCTGGCGCTACTTTGGAAGCAGCGGTGCGATGGTGACCGGCTGGAACACCATCGGCGGCAAGACCTATTACATGAAGAAAAGCGACGGGACATGCGCTACCGGATGGTGCGAGATCGACGGGAAGACCTATTATTTCTACTCTGACTGCTCTATGGCGGTGAGCACGACGGTAGACGGTTACACCATCGGCGCGGACGGCGTTTGGACAGGACATTGATCGTAAGCCGGTACGGATTTTCCGTACCGGCTTTTTCAGGGAGAAGTTACCGGTAGACAGGACTTGTTTTTTTTAAAGAAGTATGGTAAGATACCCTCAGTGCAGACATTTTCGGAAGGAGAGCCGCTTTGATAGGGAAAGATTCGGTTTTGCTTACTTTAAGCGAAGTGCAAAAGGAGCTTTGCTCCACGGCGCGCTGTCAAAAAATGGTCCGGTCTTTATACGGACAAGAGCATACCCCCTTGGCGTTTGTGCATAGCTTTGGCTGTCAGCAAAACGTAAGCGACGGGGAAAAGATCCTCGGGATGCTCATTTCCTTTGGTTACGGCGTTACCTTTGAAATGGACAAGGCAGATGTGGTGATCTACAACACCTGCGCCATCCGGGAAAACGCGGAAAAAAAGGTCTATGGTCTGGTAGGGGAGCTTTCCCACCTGAAAAAGAATAAGCCGTCTGTACTGATTGGTTTATGCGGCTGTATGGTACAGCAGTCTCATGTGGCGGAAAAGCTGAAATTCAGCTATCCCCAGGTGGATTTTGTGTTTGGAACCCATGCGCTCACATCGTTTCCCACCCTGTTTTCCGGGGTTTTGGAGTCGGCGCTTTCCGGAAAACGGAAACGGGTATTCGAGATTTTCGATTCCGACGGAAGGATCGCCGAATATGCGCCGGTGTACCGGCTGGATCGGGCAAAAGCCAATTTGCCCATTATGTACGGCTGCAACAATTTTTGCACCTACTGTGTGGTCCCGCTGGTGAGAGGACGGGAGCGTTCCCGAAGGAGCGAGGATGTTCTGGCGGAAGCGAAGACCCTCGTGGCGCAGGGCTATCGGGAGATCACCCTTTTGGGGCAGAATGTCAACGCTTACGGCAAGGATTTAAAGGACGATCTTTCCTTTCCCGAACTCCTTTTGGCGTTAAACGGGATCGAAGGGGATTTTCGGATCCGCTTTATGACTTCTCATCCAAGAGACTGTACCAAAGAGCTCATTGACGCTATCGCAAAATGCGACAAGGTTTGCAATCATATCCATCTTCCGGTCCAAAGCGGAAATGACCGCATTTTAAAGGAAATGAACCGGCATTACGACCGGAAAACGTATCTCTCGTTGATCCAATACGCCAAAGAGCGGATCAAGAACGTCACCTTTACCAGCGACATCATCGTCGGATTTCCCGGCGAGACCGAAGAGGAATTTCTCGACACCCTTTCTCTTATCGAGGAGGTTCGGTATCTGGCGCTGTTCACCTTTATCTTTTCGCCCAGAGAAGGGACCAAAGCCGCTTTGATGGAGGATCCGGTCTCCTATGAGGAAAAGAGCCGGCGGTTTTCCAAGCTCCTTT
>CALWZB010000108.1 GCA_944385915.1 uncultured Clostridia bacterium
GTGCCTGCCGCCATGAGCCACGATGAATTAGAATTCCTGCTCCCGGCCCCCATCCCCAAGGAGAAGGCCATGGAAGTGGCATTGGAACAGTACGGTTTCTGTCCAGACATTGTGGATCAGGAGCCGGTGGACGCCACCGTTGGCGCACTGGCCGATGTGCTGCGGCAGTCCACCGTCTGGTACTTCTGGTGGGATTGACCCAGTGAATCTGTCCTGTAAAAACGTTTATGAAAATGCGGATCATAAAGCTCCTGAAAGGTACATAGAGCCTGCGCTATATGTCTACATACCGGAAACAATTTTTGCGGAAGAAGTAACTGCTACAGTGTGGAAAGTGCATATCACCTTTTTGGCAATTTCCAATCGACTTTGTTTTATGAAATAAGTTGACATTTATATATAAGAATGGTAAAATATGGAAATAGAATATGTACTTTTCGCGCATTTTCCCTTTCTTTAACCGCAAAAAAAGCGGTAATTTCATTACGTTTTTATAGGAGGTTACATTATGAGCAACATCACTGCCCTTACCTATGTAGGGAACTTTGGCCAAATGGTGAAGGCGTTCGACGTGGTACTGGACGAAGCCATCAGCGAAATGCCGTCGCCGGAGTGCTTCGCCTTAAAAAATGCGTACAAGCATTTTCCCGGCGGAAGCGTTATCTCCTCGGGAGTAACGAAGGTAGAGCCTATAGAAAACGGCGTTCGTCTTTATGTGGATGAATTCCTCTATTCGCCGGATTTCGCGGTAGAAGGTCTGATTTCCTTTACCAAGGGAGATATTACAGCGGTGAAAACCGAATATGCGGATGATTTTGAGGCGTTGGAAGGAAACGGCTTCCATTACCGCCTTTACTCCCCCAAATGCAAAGGAAAGCGTCCTTTGGTCGTCTTTTTGCATGGCGGCGGAGAGCGGGGCAACGACAACTGGAAGCACATGGTCGCTACCATCGGCGCCGCGAAGATCGCCGAGCGTTATCCTACCGCTTATGTACTGGCGCCCCAGTCCCCTGCTAAAGAGACGGCTCCCGCCACAGCTAACAGCGTAGGCGGTCATATGTCGGCTATGAAGCGTCTGGAAATGGGAAATGACCGTCCCTTCCATTATCCCGACGATTTTACCCATAACGACTTTGGCCATGGTCTCCTCGCCAATATGGAAGCTATCATCCGGAACATGATCGCCGAAGGCAAGGTGGATGAAAAGCGGGTCTACGTTACCGGCCTTTCCATGGGCGGTGCCGGAACCCTCCGCGCCATCGCCGTAAGCAAGGACTTATACGCCGCTTGTGCGCCTATTTGTCCGTTTATCAACGATGAGATCTACTATAATTTAAGTCATTCCACCATTCCCACTTGGGTATCGCTCCCCTACTTAGACCATGTATTTGAACGGAACATGTATGTGGCGCATGCTGTGATCGCCGCAAAAAAAGCGGGCAATAAGAATATGCACCTCACCATTTATTCCAGAGAAGAAATGGAAAAATACGGAATCGGCAATGACCCCGGTACGCCTTTGACCGCCAGGATCACACAAAACCATGCTGCATGGATTTTGACGTATAACAATGAGTACGGGATCTTGGACTGGCTGATGAATCAGGTAAAGGAATAAGGGAGGAACAAAGATGAAAAAGATGATTGCTTTTACACGGGTAGGAAACTACGGCCAGGTAGTAGACGGCTTTTACCTTGAAGGCGCTGACCCGAACCTTACACCGGAAAACTTCGTACTTCGTAACCATTTTCGCCGTTTTCGCGGAAAGACCCTTTCTGACGGCGTGACGGCGGTATTGCCTTACGAACAGGGAATCAAGATCAAGGTAGATCCTTTTTTATACAATGCCGGCTTTGAAGTGGAATGCAACGCGGGAGGATTCAGCTTCAAAAAAGAAGATATCACCGAAGTAAAAACCAAAATCGCCGATGATTTTGCCCCTTACTATGACGACGGTGTTCGCTATCGCCTTTATACCCCCAAAGGAGACGGTCCGCGGCCTCTGGTGCTGTTTTTACATGGCGGCGGAGAAAGCGGCGACGACAACTGGACCCAGCTTGTGGGCACCTACGGCCCCACTGCCTGGGCGGAGCGGTTCCCCGAATGCTACGTTTTAGCGCCCCAGGCGCCCATGGAAGGCTTTTACATTCCGTTGGACGAAAGCTATGTTCCGGTAGAGGGAGATGAATTTGGAAACCTCGCCCCCCGTAACTACTACAATTTCAAATTCCCCGGTGATTACGCGGAGATCGGCTGGGGACGGACCCTTTTAGCCAAGATCTGCAACATTATCCGCCGGATGATCGCCGAAGGCAAAGTAGACGAAAACCGGGTCTACGTCACCGGTATGTCTATGGGCGGCGCCGGAACCATTCGCGCCATCAACGTGGGAAAAGGTCTGTTTGCCGCTGCGGTCCCCATCTGCCCCTTCATCAGCGACGAGATCGCCAACGAGCTGGCATTTGCCGGAAAGAAGATCAAGATTTGGGTCACCAGCTCCTATCTGGATAATCTCTTCGATCGGAGCAAATATATTATCGACGGCGTGCTGAAACTGATGGATGATGGAAACGAAAACGCCTTTTTGACCATGTTCTCCCAAAAAGAGATTGAAAAGTATGGATTTGGTACCGAGCCTGGAACCACTTTAGCGGAACGGCTGGGGCTCAATCATAATGCAGCATGGACGCTGACCTACAACAATGAACACGGCATTATGGATTGGCTTATGAGCCAGTCTAAAGACGAAGCGTAAACCGAACCCCCGTCCGTTTGGACGGGGGTTTTCGCAAAATGCTGTATTTTTTTGTCCCCTTTTTCATATATTGATCCAAAAGGGGGCATTCTATGAAACTCAAAAAATTTTTGATCAACACCCTGATCCTTACGATAGGTTCTTTGGTGCTTCGTTTTATCGGCGTCGCCTTCGGCGCTTATCTGTCCAAAAAAATCGGAGCGGAGGGCGTCGGCCTTTACCAGCTTGTATTTACAGTATATAATTTCGCTTCCACTATCGCCACCTCAGGAATCTATCTTGCGGTGACCCGGCTGGTATCGGAGGAAATGGGAAAAGGGCGCTATGATGCCGCCAACGACGCTATGAAAAAATGTGCGGTTTACGGAATCGTAGTAAGCCTTCTTGCTTCTACCCTTCTTTACACCCTGGCTTCTCCCATCAGTTTCTTTTTGATCGACGATGAAAGAGCTGTCCTCTCCCTTAGGATCCTTGCCTTTGCTCTTCCGTTTATGGCCTTTTCTTCCAGCCTTCGCGGCTACTTTTTTGCCATACGCCAGGTGATCAAATCGGTCAGCAGCCAGATCTTTGAACAGGTCGTCCGCATCGCCGTTGTTTCTATTGGGTTCCTTTTTGTCCTCCCCGGCGGGCTGGAAAACGCCTGTGCCGCGGTGGCGTTGGGTTCGGTAGGCGGCGAAGCCCTCGCTTTTTTGTTTACCGGAAGCTTTTACCTTATGGACATTCGAAAACGAAGCTTTCGGAAAAAGAAATATAAGGAGACGACGCGGAAAGTCCTTTCCATCACCATTCCGGTCGCTTTAAGTTCCTACTTAAAATCCGCCCTGGTTACCGTAGAAAACGTCCTTATCCCCAAGGGGTTCAAACGTTACGGATCCGGCGGCGCCGGCGCGCTGGCACAATACGGTATGATGGAAGCGATGGTTATGCCGATCCTCTCCTTCCCTGCCGCCTTTTTGACATCCTTCTCCAGCCTTTTGGTCCCGGAGCTGGCGGAATCCAATGCCCTAAAACGGCAAAATGAAATTGACCGGTTAGCTTCCCGGGTGATCCGACTGACCCTTCTGTTCGCTTTGCCCATTGCCGGATGCTTTGTCTGTTTTGGCGAAGAGCTGGGGATCGCCGTTTATCAAAATGCGGAAACCGGCCACCTTCTGCGGCTAATGGCGCCGTTGGTGCCGATTATGTATCTGGATTTGGTAACCGACGCTATGTTAAAAGGTTTGGATCAGCAGGTCAGTGTCCTTCGTTACAGCGTTATTGATTCTCTTATCAGTATCGTTTTGATCTGGGCACTCATTCCGTTATACGGCGTATCCGGCTACATCGCCGTCCTTTTTATCAGTACTTTCGTCAACGCAGTATTAAGCATCAACCGCCTGATCGAAGTGACCTCCATCCGGTTTTCTCTCTCCAACTGGCTGATCAAGCCATTGATCTCGGTATTTCTTGCCTCGTTTTGCATATTTACCATCGGGAAAAACTGGATGGTAACTCCGGGTCTTGGCGCTCTGATCAAAATCACTCTCACTTTTATCATCTATTTTCTATTCGTTTTTTTCAGCGGCGCATTCTCCTTTTCTGAAGTGATCCGGCTGTTTAAAATGATGTCCTTGCCGAAAAAAACCGGAACGCTGTTATCCAAAACCACTTCGTCTGGACGTACACAGCAATCGTAAGCGAGAACGCAGACTCCTTCTTCTTTCGCCTGTAAAAGCACTTTTCCAAAAGCTTCGTCGGTGATCCAGTTAGGAGAAAAGGTTTTTGCATGCTGCATCTGGATCAAAAAAATAACAAACGCAAAATAGCCTTCCCTTTTCGCTTTTCCCAGCTCCAAAAGGTGCTTGGCGCCGCGTTTTGTAGGTGCGTCAGGGAAAAAACAGTCCCCATTTTCCTCCAATGTGACCCCTTTGACTTCGACAAATGCTTCTCTCTTCCCCTGCTTTACATAAAGGTCAAACCGGGAATGAAGATAGGTCTTCTCCCGTAAAACAGTATCCGGCGTTTCCAGCCCCGGAAGGACCAATTTCCCACTTTCCAACGCTTCGAACACGATTGCATTGGGCGCCAAGGCGTCCATATTGATAAGCCGCTCCCCTTTTTGGACCGCAACAAGAGAATAGCGGGTCTTACGATTCGGATTATCGGATTTTTCCAGCCATACAGCGGCGCCCGGCACCAAGAGTTCTTTACAGCGCCCGGTATTTTTGACATGGACCGTTTCTTCCTTTCCGTCGGAAAGAGAAACCACAGCAATAAAACGATTGAGGCGGGAAAGGAAAACCGCCGGAACAATAGACCGATATTTCATATGCTTTCTCCCAAAAAGAAAAATGTCCGTCTTCCGGCGGACATTTTTTATGTTCTTTTTAATCTCCAAGTGTGGCGCGGTGCTTTTCCAAAAGCGCGTTGATCCGCTGGGACGGATTCAAAAGCTCGCTGATAGAAAGGTCATGATTGATGCTTTCGATAATGTAAGCGATGTATTTGGAAAGATCTACTTCCTCGTACCATTCTCTCTGCTTCAACTCCGGTGTCCGGTAAATCAGATTGGTGGTAAAGACTTTGGTAATCTCACCTTTTTCATATGCCTCGTCAAATTTATCGAGACCGCTGTTGAAAAGGCCGAAAGAAGTGCAGACAAAAATCCGTTTCGCGCCCCGGCTCTTTAACTGACGGCCAATATCCAAAACCGAACCGCCGGTGGAAATCATATCATCTACAATAATCAGATCCTTGCCCTTGGGATCATCACCCAAAAA
The DNA here is from genome assembly GCA_944385915.1 of uncultured Clostridia bacterium. GTDB lineage: Bacteria > Bacillota > Clostridia > Oscillospirales > Ruminococcaceae > CALXGT01. The sequence continues at coordinate 5,516 of CALWZB010000108.1, forward strand.
CTCATGCGCAACGATGGGGTTAGTACCGTTGACGATGGTAGAATAATCTCTCCGTTTATAAAACATTCCCAAGTCTACGCCAAGCACCGAAGAATAGTACATACAACGGGACATTCCGCCCTCGTCGGGGGAGATGATCATCAAATGTTCCCGGTCAAAACGAATATCGGGAACACAGCGAACCAGCGCCTTTAAAAACTGATAGGTGGGCTGTACGCTCTCAAAACCGCTCAGAGGGATCGCGTTTTGAACTCGGGCATCATGGGCGTCAAAGGTAATGATATTATCCACACCCATATGCACCAGCTCCTGAAGCGCCAAAGCACAGTCCAAAGATTCCCGGGAATTGCGGCGATGCTGTCTTCCTTCGTAAAGCATGGGCATGATCACATTGATCCGCCGCGCTTTTCCCCCGGCAGCAGAGATGACTCTCTTGATGTCCTGGTAGTGATCGTCCGGACTCATCGGAACTTCCTTACCATACATATTGTAAGTAATTCCGTAATTGAACACATCCACGATAATGAACAAGTCATGACCGCGAACCGATTCCCGGAAGAGACCTTTTCCTTCTCCGGTACCAAAACGGGGACAATCGACCTTGATCTGGTAGCTTTTCCGGCGATACCCGATAAAATCGCTCTCATCCAGATAGTCGTTATGCCGTTCCGCTCTCCACTCCGCCAAATAATGGTCGATCTTATTGGTGATCTCTTCACAGCCTTTCATTCCCACTAGACTTAACATACCGACAGGAATCGCTACTTCATGATTGGTTCCCATGGTTTACCCTCCTAAACACATTTTGAACAACCTGTCCAGTAAAGACGCTATTACCAGACACTCTTCATACCATTCATATTTATTATACCTTGTCAGTAACCAATTTGTAAATTGGTTCTTGCAAAAAAGACGAAAAAAAAAGACAAAATATTTTTCCTCTTTTTGTCGTTTTTTTGAAAAAGTAGGAATTTAACCCTGTTTTTTCGCCTTTTTTCCCTTTCTTTTTTCTATCCTCAAATTTCCATTTTTCTTTTTCAACGCCGCAAATGCCCAAAGGACGGGGCTTTTTCAATGTGTATTTTCTTTTAGATGCAAGTTCCACAAATTGACAGGTTCATAAACCCTTTTTTTATGTTACAATCTCCTCGGGCCCAATAATATAACGAGGTGATTATGTGAAAACGATTCAAAAAACCATTTTATCCGCCGCGCTGGGACTTTGTCTTCTGGCCTTCTCGGATCATACGCCGACGCCTTGTGCGGACGCCGCCCTTGCGGGACGGGTCACTACCCTCGCTACTAACTTAAATGTTCGAAGCCAAGGAAATCTTTCTTCTCCGGTGATTGCTTCGCTGAAAAAAGGAAGCCTTGTGACCTTGATCTCCCAAGACGGGAATTACTGGTATGTAGAATATGCTGACGGAAAATTCGGATACTGCCACAGCAATTACATTGCCATCGAAAGTGAGACCACCGCTGTGGTTGCTACCGCATGGGGAAACTTAAATGTCCGTTCTGGGAAGGGAACCTCCTATTCCATCATTGGTTCGCTGAAAAAAGGGGAAGAAGTTGTTGTTCTATCGGAAAGCGGAGGCTGGAGCCAGATTTTATTTGACGGCGTCCGCACCGGCTACGTCAGCAGCAGCTATCTTTCCAAAACTTCCTCGGAGAATACCAATGCAGCCGTCTCCTTAGCGGTGCCGAATTATAAACAAACGGACAGCCGCTGGGCCAATGTTTTAATCGGATCCTCCAATAAAACCATCGGTCAGATCGGCTGTACCACTACCGGTATGGCGATGTTAGAATCCTTCCGAACCGGCACTACCATCTACCCCGATGCGATGAGCAAAAAATTAAGCTATTCCTCCTCGGGTGACTTGTACTGGCCATCCTCCTATACAGTTTCCACCAACGGGACTAATCTGGCCAACACCATTTACCAGACTTTAAAATCGGGAAAACCGATTATGATCGGCGCGAAAAATATTTACGGAAGCCAGCATTGGGTCATCGTCACTGGGTTTACCGGCGGCGACCTCTCCTACCGGAATTTTACCATCAATGACCCCGGTTCTTCCAGCAGAAAAACGCTGCAAGACTTTTTTAATCTCTATCCCAATTTCTACAAATGGGTTCGATACTAACAAATAAAAAAGAGCGTCCGACTTTCGGGCGCTCTTTTCTTTTTCTATTCGATCTCCTCTACCGAAATGTTTTCGTTCAGCACATCGGTCTCTTCTAAGATGATGTTTTTGATCTGTGCCGCCTCCTCCGAGGTCAGGCCGTCTGTTTTCACCACTACTTTGACACTGTCGCTATCCACAAACGCAAGACATTCGGTAAAACCTTTTGCTTTTACCAAAGTTTCAATTTTGTTTTCTTGTTCGATTTGTTTGGAAACCTCCAGTGCCTTGCTGGTCGCAAGCTCCTTATCGTCATCGCTTAGCTCCGCGTCCTTTAAGGTGGTTGCCAGCGTTTCCACCGCTTCATCTCTTGCCTTTTTCCGCTCTAACCGCGCGGAGACAAAGTATTCGTCGGTCACTTCAGCGGATGTAAACTGTGCCTCGCCATAAATCTCTTCCGTCTCCTCGGAACTGTTCGCATCCGCGGTCAGATCAATATTACCGGTTCCAGAGGTAAAAACATAGTTTAAGTAGATCGCCAGTCCCAAAACCAACGTCAAAGACGCCAAAACCAGCTGTTTTTTACCTAAAATCATATGAAATTTCATCGTTCACCCTTCCCTTCATGATTCCATTTTGGATACATAAATTTTTGAATACGAAAGCCCCAATGCCGTCGCTACGGCAGAAGTGACTCTTGTTTCCACTAAAGGACTATCCCCTCCTTCACAAATAATGGAAACGCCGCCGATCTCGGGAGTTCGATAACGAACGGCCAAAGCGGTTTTTCCGTTTTCACCGTCGATGTCAAAGACCTTTTCGGAGACGGAAATTTGCTGATTTTCTCCGTCACCGTCGTTGTCTTTACGGTAATCGGATTCCTCCTCTTTTAAGTAACAGGTCTCCCCGTCATCCAAAAAAGAGAGGAATACTCTCGCTTCTCCGGCTCCTTCAATGCAGGAAACAAATGCTTCCAGCCGCTTCTCCAAATCGGCTCGATAAGCTTCCAAATCCACTCTTTCTTCATCGAAAGAGATTTTTTTCTCTCCAAAGCCAAAAAGCGAAGAAAGAAAAATCAATAAAATTCCCAAGAAACCGGCAATCATTAACATTTTCGTCCGCTTTTCGTCTTTTTTAAAAAAAGTGACCAGCTTTTCGATATACTCCATGTTACCCTTCCCCCTCACTGTTCAACAGTAAGGACACATCAAAGGCCTCATTGACCGCTGCGACCGCTTCGTCGCAGCGAAGAAGATCCTCTTGAGAGAGCACCACTTTCATCTCACTTACTGTTATGCGGTTATCTTCAGAAATATGTATGGAAACGTCTAAGCTTACAGGAGAAATTCCGTAGCTTTCAAAGGTGGAAACGGCTGTTTCTTTGATATTGTCCTTGATGGTTTGCTCTAATTGATTTTGAATCAGCGCGTCGTAGGACTCCGTTTTGGTTTCCACCTTAGGCGGTTCTCTGGAAAAAAACTGAGATATATCTGTTTTCGCCAATGGAAGCAGAAAGCACAAAAGCAAAAACAAGCGCAAAACAAACCGCATCGTTTTCCCGCTTCCATCTTTCGGGGATGCGGCTATGAAAAGACCTGTTACCACCATACCGACGCAAAATCCATACCCTAATTCGGTCAACGCTTCCATTAACTGCTCCCCCCACCGATCAACAGCATCAACGCAATGGAAATAATGATCATCACATCATAGCAGACGATCATTCCCAATAAGGATGACAACGCAGTGGATGCTGCCTCCAACACATATTTCGCCTGCTTCTGATCGAAAAACTCAGCAACAAAATGACCCGCCTTTAGCGCAAACAGCAGTAAAAACATCCGAACCAAAGTGGGTAAAAACGAGGCTACCAGCATAATGATCCCAAAGACGCCCACCGTTCCCTTTACTACATTGACGCAGGAAAAAACCGTAGCATAGGCGTCGCTTAGAGCGCTCCCCACCACCGGTACCAAAGCGCTTAAGACAAATTTGGATGTTTTGATCGCCAGTGAATCCGCCGGCGCGGAAAACAAGCTTTTTACAGTCAATACACCGATAAAAACGGTGATGAGCAGCCCCAGTATCCACCCTGTAATGCTTTTCAGCGTCTTGGTCACCGCGCTGGCGGAAAAAAGCCCGGTGACCGCGGAAGTAATGGCGACACCCAAAAATACGCCTAAAAGCGGAAGAAGCAATTTGGAGACCACAACGGAAAAAAGCTGCATAACCGAAAAGAGGGTAATATGATACGCGACGGCGGAAACCGGTTTCCCCGACGCGATACAGACCCCGGTAAACAAAGGGACAAAGCTGGAGGTAAATTCAAACAACCCCTGGATCACCGTTTTCGCTTCGTTTACCGCATCCAAAATATAAGGGATGGAGATCCCGCAAAGCGCGATCCCTGTTACCATCGAGGGAAGTCCGCCGTTTCCTTCACCGCCTACCGAAGTCAAAAGCGCCCCTAAAAAGACAGTACCCAGTATGGAGAAAAACAGCGTCACCGGAGCGGAGATCTTTTCCTTCATCAGCGTCCAAAAGGTCTGGAAAACGGAATCTACGGTAATGGAGTCTATGCCCTCCTCGTCCAGAGTATCGGGAAGAAGCTCTTGTCCATCATCGGGGATCAGATCCACCAGCGAATAAAAACCGCTCTCCTTAAGCTGTTCTTCCACCAAGTCCCCTTCTGCCGCCCATACGGCAACAGGAAAAAGGAAAAATAGCAGGCAAAACCCCAGCGAAAAAGCCAAAATCCGTTTCATACTAACCTCGAATCAAATCTTTGATCAATCCCAAAAATGTCTCGATCAGCGGCAGAGACAATGTGAGGATCAAAATCCGCCCGCAAAGCTCGATTTTATGTGAGATAGCAGCTTGGCCGGCCTCTTTGCATAAAGCGCTTCCCAGCTCGGTCAAATAGCAAACGCCCAGACATTTGAGCACCACCTTCATCGGCTGACTGATCCCGCTGATTTCCTCGGCGATCCGCCCAAAGGATCCCAAAAGCGGCACAAGCCAGGAAAGTGCCATCAAAAAAAGAACGCCCGCAGTGGCTATCGAAAGGAGCAGGGTATATTCCGGACGGTATTGTTTGATCAACAAGATCAAAACGGCGCCAATCAAGCCAATCCCCAAAACGGAAACCATTTCCATCGCTATAACCCAAACAGCTCTTTGACCGCTGTAAATAGATCGCTGATCTGGGTCACTACCATCATCAGCACCACCACCAGTCCGGCCAAGGTGGTCATCATCGCCTGATCCTCCCGCCCCGCTTTCGTCAAAACTAAGTTCAAAACGGCAACAATGATCCCGATCGCCGCGATCTTAAAGATTAAATCGACGTCCATGATACTCCTTTCCGCCGTTTCATACGGTTAAAATAAAAGCCAGGGCCCCTAATAGCACTCCCGCCCGGCGAAACAGCTTTCCTTGTGTTTTCTCATTTTCTTTTGCTTCTTGAAGCAATCCTTTTCCCGTTTGCTCCAGTAAAGCAAGGCGGGACAGCTGGGTGGTCACATCGCTTTGCCCTAAAATACCTCCCACTTCCCGCCAAAGAGACGCCGCATTTTTGGAGAGCGGCTGGCCGGAAAGGACCTTTTCTATCCGGTGAGAGAGCGGCCCTGTTTCCCCGGCGACAGTCTCCAAAAACGGGAGATCAAAGCCGTACTCTTTTACCCCGCGCCATAACAGCGTTTCGGTAGAGGCTTTCTCAAAACGAAGCCCGGAAGAAAAAAGACGGATACAGCCAAGCGTGGCAGACAGTTCTTTTGACGATTTGTGATACCGGCTTGCCAGGTAAAAACCCGCCAAAGCAAAAAACACCCACAGCAAAACTCCTATCATCGGTCAAACCATATCTCTTCCTGGCTGAGGATCTTAAAAATGCGATCCGGATACGCCTGATTTAAAAAAACGATCGCGGTTACTGCATGGCAAGAAAAAAGCTCCGACAAAAAATGCTTTCGTAACAGGTCCTCAGGGCAGGCTGCATGAACCGAAGCCAAAACCGAAGCCCCACCTGTGACTGCTGTAAAAATCGCTTTTGCATCCTGGGCACCACTGATCTCATCACATACGATAACCTCCGGGGAAAGGACCCGAAGCGCGATCTCTACCCCTTCCTTCCGAGGATATCCCTCTAAAAAATCCACTGTGGGAAGACAAAGCCCGCCTTTGGCGCCAAGCTCCTCCCTGCTGTCCACCACCGCCGTTTTCCAAGGATCGCGCTTGGTGGAAAAATAATGGATACAGCCCTTTAGCAAACTGGTTTTACCGCTTAACGGCGGTCCGGCAACCAAAACAAAAAAAGGACGGCGGGAAAAAACGGAAGGCAAAGCAGACGAAAAATATCCTTCGGCACGGGATGCGATCCGAAAATTAAAAGAAGTAATATCCCCTACCGCCGAAATTTTCCCATGTTCCAGCACCGCCCGGCCGCAGATTCCTACCCGATGCCCTCCGGGCAACGTAAAAAAGCCCTCTTTGATCTTTTCCTCACAGCTTTGTACCGAATAACCGCAAAGGCGCAAAAAGGTCTCCTGGATCTCCTCTTTGGATGGGCACAGTCCCCCATAAGCGTCAGGCTGCAGCCTTCCGTCCGGAAGAAGAAACCAGCTTCGATCGGAAAAAAGGGAAACCGGCGTATCCTGCTTGATGCGGATCTCGGTGATTTGTTTTCGCATTCCCTCATCCACCGCAAGCAGTACCTTTCCGATCGAAGGAGCGACGAAGGAAGCGACTGTTTGATACCCATCCATAGCTTTCATCTCCTTTGCTTTACCTTATGTCTTGTCCTAAAAAAATAGAACCAAATAAAAAAGCGAAAATAACCCGGGCGTATGTCCGGGTTATTTTCGCACAAAAAAGATAGCAACACCATACATAAATGCACAGTGTTGCTATGTGGGGAGAAATAAGAAGTCTGTCAATGTTATAGCCGCTTTCGCGGAGCACGAAGTGCCTGTTTTACTCAAATAAACTATATCATTTTAATGTGACAAGTATTTGAACGGAAGGCAAATTTTTCAAATTTCTTTTGAATCCACATTAAATTTGCCTACCAACAAACTGATTTTGGTAAAGTTGGTAATAATGTCCCTTCTTCGCCAGCAATTCCTCATGGTTTCCGGACTCGCAGATCACGCCGTCATTCACAACGATGATCATATCTGCATCGCGAATGGTAGACAAACGGTGAGCAATAATCAGGCTGGTCCGCCCTTTCATCAAAGCGATCATTGCCTTTTGGATGTTCATCTCGGTACGGGTATCTACCGATGATGTTGCTTCATCCAAAATCAAGATCTTCGGATCTGCCAAAACCGCCCTGGCAATACTTAAAAGCTGTCTCTGGCCCTGGCTTAAATTGCTTCCAGACTCGCTGAGCTGGGTCATATATCCCTCCGGAAGCTGTTCGATAAAGACATCCGCATTGGCGGTTTTTGCCGCCTGTTCCACCTCGGAAAGGGTCGCGTCCAGCTTGCCGTAACCGATATTGGTTTTAATGGTATCGGAGAATAAAACAGTATCCTGAAGCACAATAGCAATAGCATGACGCAGTTCATCTTTCGGAATATCCCGAATATCGATGCCATCCAGGGTAATGGCGCCGGAATCGACCTCATAAAACCGCATCAACAGATTGACGACCGTTGTTTTTCCGGAGCCGGTCGCGCCCACAATGGCAATTTTCTGGCCTTTTTTCACATCCAGATCAAAGCCCTTCAGCACCGGCTCTCCTTTTTTATAGGAGAAGAAAATATGATCGAACCGGATATTCCCTTCGATCTCCTCCAAGGGAAGGTGGGTGGTGCCTTCATCGATTTCCAAATCGGTATCCATAATGGCAAAAACCCGCTCCGCACCGGCAATCGCGGTTTGAATGGTGGTATACTGGTTAGCGATCTGGTTAATGGGACGGCTAAACTGTTTGGAATAAATTAAGAAAGACTGGATAACGCCCACTGTGATCATACC
>CALWZB010000109.1 GCA_944385915.1 uncultured Clostridia bacterium
ATTCGCTCAGCGGTCCCAAAGCGGGGAAGATACACTGGACGTCCACGTCAATCATCTCTACAACGCCGGTGAGCAGCGCGTTTTCCTGCTGAAGTAAGTTACCTGCCATTCGGACACCGTGCCGCATAGCCATTTCGTTTGCAGTACAGCAAAGACCGGCAATGTTGATGCCCTTGGCGCCTTTGGCTCTGGCATATTCCAGAAGGTCCTTATCCTCGGAAGCTAAAACGATCATTTCGCTCATAGCCGGATCGTGTCCGTGGATTATGATATTGACCATATCCTTCTCCAAGACACCCAGGTTCGCTTCGGTGTCTTTGGGGGAAGGGGTTCCAAAGAGAATATCGGAAAATTCAGTTCCGATCATAGAGCCACCCCAACCGTCGGCCAAACCGGTACGGAGACCTTGGGTCACTAACGCTCTGGCATCGGCGGTATTGCCCATATGGGTCATGTGCATCGCCGTGGTGACCTCTCGGTCTACCGCTCTTGGAGCGATTCCCAAGTCATTCCATACTTTTTGCCGTTCTTCGGTGGCACGATGGAGAAAATTCAAAGTACCAAAAGGCTTGCCGTATTCCATTAAACCGACGTGGGCAGTCTCATGGGCGATATCGTAGATGTCCTTGCCTTCGGTTTCCACACCCCATTCCTTTGCGAGCTTCAAAAGCTTCTGCTCGTCATGGATCTGGTAATGACCGTCCCGTTCGGCGGCGTTTAAGGTGTGACAGATTTCCCGTCCGTGGTCGGAGTGGGCGGCGGCGCCTCCCGCGATAAACCGCAGGTAGTTGCGTCCGGCAATGGCGTGAGCGTCGGCGCCGCAGATTCCTCTGGGCGCTTTGGGGGTAATGCGGCAGGGACCCATTGAACAGATCCGGCAGCAGATTCCCTCTTCGCCGAATTTACACTGGGGAGTCTGGTTTTGTTTTCGGTCTTCCCAGGTTTCGGCGCCGGAAAGAAGGCCCATTTCCCGCAGCTTTTTCGCGTCGGCCTCCATTTCCTCTACGGTGGTTAAATAGTTCCATTCCATAGCGTGTGTTTGATCCTTTCTGTCGTTTCTTCCTGTTTACATTTTTATATTACAGCCAAAGCTGCAACAGTTAAAGGGGGAGCGCTTCGATCATCTTCAAAAACGCCTGATGCGCGGGAGTGTCCTCCGGTAAGGTGACGGTGGGCTTTCCGGCACAGTCGTAATCGTAGATCATCTCGTCTTGAGGGACAACCCCCAAAAGATCCAGCTTCTGGTTTTCGATCTCTTCGAGGATGCCCGGGTTGAGTTCGCCGTTTGGCGCCCGGTTGACAATGAGCTTTAATACCGACGGATTCAGGTTTAAATCCTCTGCCAGTCTGGCGATGCGGCCTACCGCTTGGATCCCTCTGCGGGAGCAGTCGCTCACCAGCAAAAGAATATCCACCTTGGGAAGGATCCCGCGGCTGATATGCTCCATTCCGGCCTCGTTGTCCACCACAATGTAGTGGTACTGGTCGGAAATTTTGGCAACCTGAGCCTGTAACAGGCCGTTGACAAAGCAGTAGCAACCTTTTCCCTGGGTCCGGCCCATAACCAGCATATCGTAATCCGCTTCCTCGATCATGGCGTTTTGGAATTGGAAGTCCATATAGTCTTTCTTGCTCATACTGGCGGGGATGGGGCTTTTGGCAACCAGGTCCGCAGTGGCGATTTCTTCGCGGATGTCTCCCAGCGTGGTTTCCACTTCGACGCCCAGCACCTCATTCAAATTGGAGTTGGCATCGGCGTCTACCGCTAAGACCGGCCCTTTCTTTTTTTTGCACAATGCGTTGATCAAAAAACCGCACAGGGTCGTTTTCCCCGTTCCGCCTTTACCGGCTACGGCTATCGTCAAAGACATAGAATTCTCCTTTCTATAAGAACAAGGCCGGAGCAGAACGAAATTCGCCCTGCCCCGGTCTCATCAGTTAATTTCGGTGAATGATACCTTCTGATGGAAATTCGCGGTGTTAATGTAGTAAAGCGTCGTGCCCGCTTCGGTCACATGCATTTCCACATCCATATTCGCCATATTTTCTTTGCCGCCGCAAATCTTTTCCACTACCGCGTTCAGGTCGTCGGTTTCGATTTCTTCAAAGAAGACGTCGCGCATTTGATTGTTTTGACATTGATTGAAGATTTCCCGCACCATTTCATATTTTTTCATGGTGATTCCTCCATACAAATCCAAAAATCGTCGATCCCGGCATCAAGCGGCGCCGATGACCACCGTATTGTTGATGAGATCGATCTTTTTTACCGTCCCTTCTACCCTCATTTCCTCACCGGTGAGGGTGGTGAGCAAAACGACACCGTTTTCTACCTCGACGTTGGATACATACTGGCAGAGCAGCTCGGTATCGGTTCCTGTCTCTTTGTATGCGTTAGATAAGCACATCGTCTTCGCCCCCTTATCGAAGCTTTTCCAAAACAGCAGCCAGCTTCCGGTTTCCGGTTTCAAAATCGGCGACGCCCTCCAAAAGGAGCTTCGCTTCTTCCTCCTTGCCCAGATGGGTAAGCTGATGCGCGAAATCGGACAATTCCTCGGCATGGTGCCGGTTGTGGTCCAGCATATAATTTAAAAGGGAGATCAGTTGTTCTTCGGACATGACCTCGTGATGATGCTCCCCCGCGTGATCATGCCCTTCATGCAATCGAATCATCGGAAACCCTCCATTCATTATATAGTTATGTAACCTTCTCATTAAATGGTATACCCATAATGATTCACTTTCAGTTTACCATATTGGCCCACAATTTTCAAATCATTTTCTGATAGTAGTATACCAAAAAAAAAAAAAGAAAACAGTACAAAATGACAAAAAGAAAAAAAGAAATTGTAAAAATAAGGAAAGGAACCGTCGAAGGCGCCAAAGCATAGGATACAAGGCAGTGACTGTACTATTTTTTACGCGGAAAGAAGGGAACCAAATTGGAGAAAAAACCGCTTGATTGTCTGCCGCTTGCCATGGCATATGTTCCGATGCAGCGCTTTGAAAAGCTGTATTCTGACGAAAAGGCGCTGGAACGGGGGACGCTGTTTTGCGAATTGGATCTTCCGTTTTTAGGTGATGAGGAGGAACGGTATGAAAGAAAGTGAGCGCATTTACCGGATGTTGGGAGAATTGGCGCCGGCAAAAGAGGAAATGCCCGGCGGCGGGTGCACGGATTCCGGGGAAGAAACCTTGAAAAAGAAGCTAAAGCAGCTTACTTTCGTACTGATCGAGCTGGAACTGTTTTTGGACACCCATCCCACGGACCAGGAAGCGATCGCCTGTTACCAGGCTAGAAAGGCGGAATGGGAGCAGTTAAAAATGGCGTGGGAGGAAGAGCACGGCGATATCTCCGGTGAAGGCGTAAAGCGCTGGAGCCGGGTAGACCTTCCCTGGCCCTGGCAGAAGGAGGCGTAAGTATTATGTGGAGTTACGATAAGAGACTGATTTATCCTTTAAAGATCAAAACCACCGATCCTGCCGCCGCGAAGGTCATTATCACCCAGCTCGGCGGACCTCATGGAGAGCTGGGGGCGGCGACCCGCTACCTTTCCCAGCGGTACAGTATGCCCTACGGCGAAGTGATTGGTATTTTGACCGATATCGGCACCGAGGAGTTAGCCCATGTGGAAATGATCTCGGCGATCTTATATCAGCTCACCAAAGGCATGTCCATGGAGGAGATCAAAAAAGGCGGCTTCGATACCTATTTTGTGGACCATACGACGGGCATCTATCCCCAGGCCGCGTCGGGGTTCCCGTTTAGCACCTCTGAGCTGGCGGTGACCGGGGATGTGTTTGCCGATCTCAACGAGGATCTGGCAGCAGAGCAAAAGGCAAGGCTCAGCTACGATAATATCCTCCGTTTGGTGGATCATCCCGACGTCAAGGATGCCATCCGCTTTTTACGGGAGCGGGAGATCGTCCATTACCAGCGTTTTGGTGAAGCACTTCGCATCGCCCAGGATAAGGTCAATTCCAAAAATTTCTACGCATTCAATCCAGCGTTCGACCGATAAAACGCGGCCCGGCGGAATATCCCGCCGGGTTTTTTGTTTTTTGTGGATGACAAAAACGAAAAAATCAGGTATGATCGTTATAACAAGGGAGAGGAGGTCATACTATGGCAAAATTGGAAAAGACGGTACAGGGAAATTTTAACCAGATTTTACAGCGGATCGAACAGGAGATCTTAAACGGAAGCATGTCCGCTTCCTTGGAGGAAACAAGTAATTTTCGAAGCGGCGACGCCCGGTGCAGCGTTCGGGTATTTGAACGGTTCAGTTTTATCGGAAGCAATCGGGTGAGCTTGAATGTGACGTTGTTTCAATCGGGGAACGGACCGGTGCATCTGAGCGCCATCACATCGGGCGGAAGCCAGGTTATCTTTTTTAAGCTGAATACCTTTGGGGAAGACGCGTTTCTCGACGAGATCCGCATGATTGTGGAATAGAAAGGAAAAGAAATGTTAGAGATTGTATTTAGCGAGAATGCGGGGGGCGCTTTGCGTATCGCGATGGGAAAGGGAAAATACGTCGGGGGCGCGAGCGCAGTAGGGATCATAGGATCCGAAGGAGGGATAAAAGATGAAATCTCCAAACAGCGGATGGACGCGCTTCTTTTGGAATGGGAAGCAGAACAGAAAAAGGTTTTGAGGAAGCGGTACCCTTGGCCGGAAACCGGGAGGATATTCTTTGCTTTCCTCTCGCCTTGAGCATAGGCCAGATCGATGAAGACGGCATAGGAGAGAAACGAAAGGCCGTTTTGAAAGCGCTTGCCGGTATTTATCCCTCGATTGCGGATCAGGTAGCCGAGGAGCTTTGGACGACTGTTTGCGGCAGTATGGAAAAGCTCCTTTCCAGAGCGAAAAGAGGAGAATCTGTGCGGATCTGGTACAGCGGAATGCCGGATGACGCCTGCGGAATCTGCTTTTTAATGGATCAGTTTTCTCCTTTGGAGCTGGAGCAATTGGATGTGACCTTTGTTTTTCTTCCTTTCGTTGCGCCGGAAGGGGAACATGCGGCGGTCTCCTATTCCGATTGGGGCGAGGTCGCTCCCTATCTATGGGGCAAGTTTGCCTTGCGCGGGGAGAAGGTTCCCGCGGAGTTTTTGTTCGGACTGAAAAATCGCTGGAAACAGCTGAAAAGGGAAAACGCGCCTTTGCGAACGATAATCAGCCGTCAGCTTGTGAGTGTACCAAAGACTTTTTACGACCCATTTATCCTTCGGGAGATCGACGCCCAAGAGAATGAATTTATGGAGGCGCATGTGGTGGGAATGGTGTTGGGTAGAAATGCCTTTGGCATCGGCGACGCTTTTGTTGCCTTGCGGATAGAGGAATGGATTCGAAATGGGATGTTTCGGGAAGTCACCAAGGCGAAGCGGGAAGATCCCATCTACCATCGGGTGCTTCGGAAAGTCCGATTATGAGGAGGAAAACTTTTTTGTTGGCGAGATGACCAAACGGTTTCTTTTTCTTTGGAGGGTTTGCCCCCTTGTCAAGGTAAGGGAACAATGTTATAATAATCTTTCGACGGCAAGAGGAAGCCGCGGAGGAGGAAGGCGCATTTTGTCAGCAAAGGAGAGAGACTATGGTAAGGAAATGGATCGGCGACAAGGCGTTTTATAAGATGGTCATAGCGGTCGCCATTCCTATTATCGTACAAAACGGGATCACCAATTTCGTCAGCCTTTTGGATAATATCATGGTGGGACAGGTTGGCACCGAGCAGCTTTCCGGCGTCGCCTTGGCAAACCAGCTCATTATGATCTTCAATCTTTGTATCTTTGGTGGCGTTTCGGGCGCGGGGATTTTCTGTGCCCAGTTTTTCGGCTCCGGAGATATGGAGGGTGTCCGTCATACCTTCCGTTTTAAGGTCATTGTAGGCGTCAGCGCGGTGGTCATCGCTGCGGCGGTGTTCCTTTTATTCGGGGAAAATCTTTTGTCTTTGTATCTGACCGAAGGGGATGCCAGCGGAGATACGGCGAAGACTCTGGAGTACGGAAAAGGGTATTTGTATATTATGCTGGTGGGCTTTTTGCCTTTCGCATTTAACCAGGTCTACGCCAGCACCCTGAGAGAGACCGGCGAGACCTTTTTGCCTATGCGGGCAGGCGTCGTTGCGGTTTTTGTAAACTTGACCTTTAACTATCTTTTGATTTTCGGTCATTTTGGTTTTCCAGAGCTTGGTGTGTACGGTGCGGCTTACGCCACGGTGCTTTCCCGGTTCGTAGAGCTGTTTATCGTCGTTTTTGTGACCCATCGCCACAAAGAGAAATACCGGTTTGTTCCCGGATTGTATAAAACGTTTCGCATCCCCAAAGCGCTTTGCCGCTCTATTATCATCAAAGGTATGCCCCTTCTTGCCAATGAGTGCTTATGGTCGGTAGGGCTTGCGGTACTGGCGCAAAGCTATGCCCAAAGAGGCTTGGCGGTGGTTGCGGCGTACAACATTTCCAACACCGTTTCCCACCTGTTTTCCATTGCCTTTATGGCCATGGGAACCGCAGTCTCCATTATTGTGGGACAGCTTTTGGGAGCGGGGGATATGGAAAAGGCGAGGGACGTTGACCGGAAACTGATCTTTTTCAGCTTCCTTTTGAGCCTTGGCTTTGCCATACTGCTTTTGATCGTATCTCCGTTCATCCCTATGATCTACAATACCACCGACGAGGTCAAGGACCTGGCGACCCGGTTTTTGTGGATCGTGGCGATGTGTATGCCGATCCAGTCCATTGTTCACTGTTGTTACTTTACCCTTCGTTCCGGCGGGAAAACCGTCATTACCTTTATTTTCGACTGCGTTTACGTCTGGGTGGTTAATATCCCCATCGCTTTCGCGTTGGTCCATTTTACCTCCCTTGCCATTGAGCCCATCTATCTGGCGGTTTGCTTAAGTGATTTGGTCAAATGCGCCGTGGGCCTTGTGATGATCAAAAAAGGCGTCTGGATGCATAACATTGTATCGGCACAGGAAACTGATTAAACGAAAAAACAGCCGGGAAACACCCGGCTGTTTTTATATGGTGCCATGATCGCTTTTCCCATTAAAGGTATCCAAAAAACGGGGATCCAAAGGTGTCTCGCCTTTTAGAAACGAAAAAAAGTTTTCCATCAATTTCGCTGCGTCTTCCACTCCCGCCTCACAGAGAGCGATGAGATGTTCTGTCTGGGCGGTACAGCTAAGATCAGCACGGGGAGAAACGATCAAACCGCCGAATTTCTTATGGCAAAGCGAGAGCTTTAGGCCTGTTCGAAGGAGATATTCCTTCCCTTTGGAGGGGGATGAAAACAACTTTAGAAAAAACGCCATAGATCGCAGAGCGGACCGGATCTGGTTTTCCCGAATGCCCGGATAAACCGAAGCGATCGCGGACGCAAAGGGAAGCGCCGCGTAAACATGCGCTACCGGCGGCCGCCGGCTTAGGTCGATGCCGGACCGTTTGGCGATTTCCTGATCCAGCGCGGTTTCCAGCGTTGCGTGGGAAAAGGGGCCTTTCTTTGCTTCTGACCGGACAAACGTATGACATGCCCGGTCGATGGCGAAATGGCCGATCCAACCCAATAGGTAGGCCAGCGTTTGGGGATGGTCCATAAGAGGAAGCGCTTTTATGGCGTTGAAAAGAAAATATTCTGCCGGCTGACGGTGGATCCGACAGCCTCTTTGACTGATTGAGTTAAACACCGGCGCTTTATAATAAAACAAAAGATCCGGGCCATCCAGCCCGATTTCAAAAAGAGGCCGGTATGCCGCGGCAATTTGGCGAATTTCGGTGGGAAGCTTATAGATCATCTGTCTGCCAAAATGAAGGTGCGTGTAACTGCCGGGCATATGGGTCCTCCTGTCTGTCGTTTTTTTCAGTGTAGCACGGCATTGTAAGCTTTTTGCATCTATTTTGTAAAAAAATGGAAAATCGAAAAATCCTTCCGGTTACAGGAAGGATTTTAAATATCCCGTCAGTTTTTCTTCTTCTGCAATCAGATCTTTGGCAATGGATTTGGAAGCTTCGTCGGCAGCCTGATACTGGTTGAGATAACGGCTTAACGATTTGACCTCCATATTGCAGCCGTCGGTCATCAGATCCGCTACCGTATGGTCGGAATGGTCCAGGGTCATCATCACGTTGGATTTGAGCACCGACATCCCTTTGGCCATAACGTTTGGTTCCTTGCCTTCGTCTTGGTATTTGTGGAGCATAATGTCTACCCGCTGCTGGAGCTTCTCATGGTTTTCCCGACAGCGGCAGAGCACATCCTTTAATTTGGGGTCTTCCACTTCGTCTAAAATATCGTCGATGGAGGAAACGCCCATTTTGATCCCTGCGTCACATTCTCTTAAGAGCTTGATGGTATCCGGTTCAATCATACTTTTGCCTCCTTTACCATCATAGCGTTTCCGAAAACCGGGGAATTATTAAAAAAACCGGATGCAGCGCATCCGGTTTTTTGATCAGTCCGCCCGATCTTTTTCCGCTTTCCATATGTTTCCCGTTTCGGCGTCGATCTCGTAATCATACTCATTGCCGCCTGCGTAAAATTCCAGCTCGTACACCATTTTGCCGTCATCCCGGTCCAATTTCGCCTCTTTGAACCAGGCATCGGTGCTGTTTACGCCCGCATCCTGCAAGGCGATGGATTTTGCTTCCTCGGCGGAAATATACTGAGAGGATTGATTGGAACTGTTATTGCTATTGGTATTTCCGCTTTGCGACGGAGTACCGATGGCATTTTTTTCGATTTGGGATTTTAAAATGTTTCCCGTTTCGGCGTCGATATCATAATCGTACTCATTGCCGTTTGCGTAAAATTCCAGCTCGTATACAGCGTAACCGTCGTCAAAATCAAAATCCCGGTCAGCGAACTGGACGTCGGCGCTGTCAACGCCTGCGTCATTCAAGGCAATGGACTTGGCTTCATCCAAAGAGATATATCCCGAAACGGATGTAAACCGATCCAGATCATCGTCACTATAAACGCCGTCGTCCTTTTCCACCTGGGACTTTAAGATGCGGCCGGTTTCGGCGTCGATATCGTAGTCGTACTCATATCCGCCTGCATTAAACTCCAATTCGTACACCGCATAGCCATGTTCCCAGTCAAAGTCCCTTTCCTCAAACCATGCGTCGGCGCTGTTTACGCCCGCGTCCTGTAAAGCAATAGCCTTGGCCTCCTCTAAAGAGAGGTAACCGTTTTGGTCGGAAGAAGTAGAAGAATCGAAACGGTTCGAATCGTCATCCGTATAAACGCCGTCGCCTTTTTCTACCTGAGATTTTAAAATCTCGCCCGTTTTGGCGTCAATATCGTAGTCGTATTCGTATCCGCCTGCGGTAAATTCCAGCTCATACACCGCGTACCCATCGTCAAAATCAAACTCCCGATCTTCAAACCATGCGTCGCCGCTGCCAATGCCCGCGTCGGTGAGAGCGATTTCCTGGGCTTTTTCTAAAGTAATGTAGGGAGAAGCGGTATTTCCCTGCTGGTATTTCTGGTCGTAGTCGTTGCTGTCAATGGTGACGAAGTGGGAACTCAAATGGAGATTGCTCACTGCGGTCTGTACATCGGTGCTGATCTCCTGGAAGAAATTTTCGGTGGGAAGGGGAGAACCGGGCTCGATCTGTAAAATGATATTCTTTTTGGAGCCGTCCGCGCTTTGGGTGAAATACCCCGCGTCATTGATCCGGCCGATAAGCTCCTCTAATACGACGCCGCAGGCTTTTCCCTGATAGTCGGTGTAGCCATTTACTACCTTTTTCCCGTCTTCATTTTTGCCGGTCACCTGGGTCACGTTGCCTTGTTTATCGTATTCGATCTCGATCTCCGGATTGACCCGCAGCATCAAAAAGCCGGTTTCCGCGAGCGCGGTCCCACTGTTTTGCAGGTCTCGGTTTCCCATATGACAACCGGTCAGCAAAAGCATCGTGGTCAACGCAAAAACGAGTAATTTTTTCCATACATGTTGGTTCATAGTAAAACTCCTTTCGAGATGGTTTACGCTCATAGAATACGCATAAAATTTGAAAAAACCGGGGTTTGCGGAAAAAATAGGTTTTTTATCTTTTTTTGTCTTTTTTATCGTCGTCGTCATCGTCGTCATCGTCGTCATCGTCGTCGTCATCGTCGTCATCGTCGTCATCGTCGTCGTCATCGTCGTCATCGTCGTCATCGTCGTCATCGTCGTCATCATCATCGCAGTCGTCCCAATCCTTTTTGGGGACGGATGGGGAAGAAGTGATCGCGGATCCTTCGGAAGACGGCTCCGATGGGAGGGTCGTGTCAAAAGAGGATGTTTGGGTGGACGCTTCTTCCTCCCATCCCGAGATTTCGATCACTACGGTAAGGCGCTGCTCTACATATTGGGTGACCTGTTGGAGCTCCACCTCGTATTGCTCAAACAGCGCCTGATCCGGGGTATCGATATCAAACGAGACGGTTCCTCCTTCGGAAAGAAATCCCATGTCGATCGCCCGGTCAATAAGCTCGTCGGCGACGGTGATCTTATCTTTCCCGCCCGCCTGGTAATTTTCCAGAAGACGTACGCCGTCTTCATTTAAGCCGCGCACATCTACCACCGTTCCCTGGCGGTTGAGACAAAGCTGGACCTGAGGATTGATGGAAAGATAAATGGATGTGTAGGGGAAAAGAAAATAGCGGTAATAAAAGATCCCAAACAATAAAACGATACATGCGGCGATCCCAGCGGCCGCTTTTCCAAAAGAAGAGGTCAAAAGGGTAACCGGCGTTTTTCGCAGGGGCACAGGATGGGTTATGATCTGACCCACCTGGTAATGAAAATCCGCCGCCTTCAGAAAGGAACCGTCTTCTCCAAGCAGTATCACATATCCCGGGTGGCATTCCATCACAAGATAGTTCATGCGCTTTTTCCTCCTTTCCCGATCTGGGCCAGATGGCCGCGGATAATTTCGTAACCGTTGGCATGGATCAGGAGCAGTGCAACCAGATATTTCCGATGGCGTTCCAGCGTCTTTTTTTCAACGCCGCTTTGCTCGGAAAGCAAGGAAATGGGAAGCCGTTTGGTTTTCAAAAATTCATCCAGCAATCCGGGGATCTCTTTGGCACAGGTCAAAACCTTTTTGCAAGCGGCGAGCGTCCGGGATTGTTTCGGACAATTTTCTGCAACATCCGACAGGGAAACACCAAAAAGGGAGAGCTGTTTGATCAGCTCTTCGATTTCCCACCGGGTCGCATCCCGAATCTCATACTGCTCATGGCGGTTTTGGGGATCCGGAAGCTCCAGGGGGGAAGGGCCATCATCTGTTTTGGAAAGCTCCAAAGAGAGGGGAAGGCGATGCTTTCGCTCTTTTCGATGGTAATCCAAAAGACGGCTTCGTATCACCATGGCCGCGTAACGTAAAAAAGGACCTCGGACCTTGGAATAACTGCCGACGGCTTCATGAAACGCGATCATAGCAATGCTGAATTCGTCGTCGTTTTGGTCTACCGGATGCTTTACCACTTTGGATGCTTCCGAGCCGATAAAGGGAAGATAGTTTTGGATCAGCTGATCCGCAGCGAAACTGTCCGTTTTGGCGCGGTAAACGGCATCGACGATTTCAGAATCAGTGTGCATACAGATTCTCCTTACCAATAGAATACGAAAAATAACAGGGGAAAAAGGGGTCTTTTTCAAAATTCTCTATGGATTGTAAGGGATTTGACCTTTTTTGTCAAATCCAAATGAAACAGGAGCTTTCCTGTAAGAAAGCTCCTGAAAGTCGTTAGTTGGATTCGGTTTCCTCGGGGATGATCTCAATGCGGACATATTCCACTCGGAGATCGTCCATCTGAAGCACTGTGACCAAGAGGTTTTGGAACTGGAAGCTGTCGTCCATTTTGGGGTAGCCGCCCATCTGTTCAATGACCCAGCCGCCTACCGTATTGTACTCGCTTTCCAGATCTTTTTCACTGATGTCGAAATGCTCTCCGAAATCCAAAAGGCTCATATCTCCCGAGCATTCGAAAACGGTATCGGTGATGGCGACAAAATCCTCTTCGACCAGGTCGGTCTCGTCGTAAATATTTCCCACCAGGCGCTCCAGAATGTCCTCCATGGTGATCATACCCATGGTACCGCCGTATTCGTCGGTGACAATAGCCAGGTGCATCTGGTGATGCTTGAGCTGAGACAACACAGCCGGCAGTTTCATGCTTTTATGGATAAAGCAGGCATTCATCAAACCGTCCCGCACTGAGTAGTCGGGATCTTTGGCAACGGACCGCAAAAACCGGTTCAGCACCAAAACGCCAATGATATTGTCGACGCTTTTTTCGTAAACCGGGATGCGGGTGTAGGGCGCTTCCAGTGCAAGCTCCATCACCTCTTGCCGATCGGCGTTTACATCCAAAGCGATCATATCCACTCTGGGGATGAGGATCTCCTGTGCTTCGATTTCGGAAAATTCCAGCGCGGAGATCAAAAGATCGCTTCGCTCTTCATCGATGACGCCCTCGTCTTCGCTGGTCTCAATGAGACTCATCAGTTCGTCTTCGGTTACGTTGGGAAGATTGGGCATATTCCGTTTCCACAAGGGGGAAAGAAACTGGATCATGCAGTTGACAACAAAGCAAAAAGGTTTAAAAAGGTACATAAACAGCCGGATGGGATAAGCCACCAGCACAACAATAGACGAATTTAAGCGCTTTGCAATGATTTTGGGCGCGATCTCGCCGAAAATCAAAATGATCACCGTCATTACCGCCGTAGCGATACCGGCGCCCTTGTCGCTGCTTTCGGCAATGGCAATGGCGATAATGGTACCCATAGACGACGAAAGGACGTTGACCAAGTTGTTTCCAATTAAGATCGTCGCCAGGGTCTCGTCAAAGTGATTGTAAATATATTGGGCAACCTTTCCGCGGTTCCCCTTGGTTTCCGCGATCTTTTTCATACGGATCCGGTTCAGCGACGCGTAAGCGATCTCCGAGCCGGAAAAGAAGGCGGAAAACAATAAACAGATAACAATAATGATATAGGGACTATATGAGCCCATAAAGATGATTTCAACTCCTATTCCGTTACTGGTCGTTATCGCTGGTCTCGGTGACTGTTTTTTTGATCACCAGCCGGGTGATCCGGCTTTTATCCACCTGTTTTACCGTTACAAAAAGATCCTTCCACTGGAAAGACTCGCCTTCATTTGGGATGTATTCGAACTGCTCCAACGCCCACGCACTGATGGCTTTATGGGCAAATTCGTCCTCTTCATCCTCGTCGTAGTTTTGGTAATCCATCCGGTCGAATACATCATCCACCAGAAGATTTCCCAACACTTCGTAACGGTTTCCGCCGATATCGATAAATTCTTCGACGACCTCGTCTTCCTCGTCCCAGATCTCTCCCACCAGCTCTTCCAAAATGTCTTCGGTGGTCACAATCCCCATGGTTCCGCCGTATTCGTCGGTCACCACAGCCAAAGGCACCTTGTTTTCGCTCATATAGGCGAGCTGTTCGTCGATCTTTCCGGTCTGAGGAATGAAATAGGGGGGTGTCATCAAAGCGGAGATATCCGCCTTGCCCGTTTTGATCCGTTCCCGTAAGTAGTTGCGCACATGCAAAATACCGATGATATTGTCGATACTTCCTTTATAAACAGGGAGGCGGGAATGCTTGCATTCCTGGATCACCCGGTTATTGGTTTCATCATCGTCGTCAATATCCAACGCTACCACGTCCACCCGGGGGGTAAAGACATCTTGGACCGTAATGTCAAAAAAGTCCATAGCCGATTGGACCAGCTCGCTTTTTTGCCGTCCCATATCGCTTTCTTCTTCGATGTTCTCAATCAGGTCATACAGTTCGTCTTCTGTCACGCTGGGTTCGTCCTTGACGCCGAACAGGCGGGTCAGCGCGGTGCTGATACCGCTGAAAACAAAAGCGATGGGATGGACGATCAGCATCAAAAAGGACAAAGACGGCGCCGCCGCCATGGAAACATCCTCGGATCGGTCCTTGGCAATGTTTTTCGGGAGGGTCTCGCTGAAAAAGAAAAGCACCAGCGTCGTAATCACCGTCGCGATTCCTACCGCACCTTCTCCCCAGGTATCGATTACAATAGCGGTGACCAGAGCCGCCGCTCCGGTATTGACGATATTGTTTCCGATCAGGGCCGTAATGATGGCGCGGTCAAAATGCTCGATGATGTAAAGCGCTTTGCTCGCTTTTTTGTTTCCATCCTCTGCGTACCCTCGAATTCTGACTTTGTTGACGGAAGAAAAAGCGGTTTCAATACCGGAGAAGTAAAAGCTTCCCATCAACAGCACAATCAGCAGGATAATTCGTATCCAACTGCCTGCGTCCATGCGGACATCAACTCCTTACAAAAAATGTGGCATTAGACGATACCAATACCACACCAGAATAACATATCTTTTCTTTTTTGGCAAGCAAATCGCAAAAGCTTTGGCACAAACGCCGAAAAATCAAGGATGAAAAATAGGCAAAGCTTCTATCAGCGGATGGTCTGAGGGAAAATCATTTTGTAATTCTCATTTTTTTGGAGACAGAAGCAGAGCACAGCGCCTACGGTAACGATCACTGCGACTTCGCCGGCGGCAACCGCCCCCGCGTTGACCAGGTATGGAACAGGGGAAAGATTGCCGTTAAACAGGATCGTCAGCTCCGCGCCTACGATGACCGCGTTGGACAGCACAGGGGCAAATCCGCCGATAATAAACCGTTTGGGGAAAGAAAGGGGAAGGGCCCCCGCCCATTTGGTAAGGAAAGCAGCGATTAAAGTAGCAGCGGTTCCCACTACGGCGTCGATCAGTCCCAAAGGATTCAAGCCCAGCAAAAAGCCCAGTAAATTGGAAAAGAAGCAGCCAAATCCCAACCCATAGACAGCCACGGGAGAAAACAGGGGAAGCAGGGTGAGCGCTTCGCTGAGACGGAATTGCACCGGCCCAAAAGCGAGCGGCCCGCTGATCAGGGTCAGTACGGTGTAGATGGCGCCAATAAGGGCAACCTCGGTGATTCGATGGATTGTGGATTTGCGTTTCATTTTTTTCACTCTTTCTCCGCGCATCAAACTACTGCGTCCTCCATTCGGCCGGGCGCGGGGAAGCCGAAGGATCTGGGCGCGAAGGCTATTGTACCACGTTGTTTTCTTTTTTTCAAGCATTTTGTAAATCTTTAAAAAAAGGACGAGTTCCCTTGACTTTTCTTTGCAAGAATTTTATAATGAGCGGTATAAGTGTTTTTCTGCCTGTTACGCAAAACGGCGGAAGGAAAATGAAAGGCATTGGAGGAATTGTTCCATGAAACGAGTTTCAAAACCCGTCTTTTTCGTCGTGGCAATTCTGATTGTTTTGCTGATGGTGGTATCGGTGACCGGTATTTCCACCCAGTACGGCGATCGGACAGACGTCTATATAAAAGGCGGCAGCGATATCCGTTGGGGGATCGACATCCGCGGCGGTGTCGACGTGACCTTTACCCCTCCCGAAGATATTGACGCGACGGAGGAGCAAATGGACGCGGCTCAGGCGGTTATCGAGCAGCGGCTGATCAATCTGCACATCACCGATTACGAGCTGTATACCGATTACAGCAAAGATCGGGTCGTTGTCCGGTTCCCCTGGAAAGAGGGCGAGTCGGATTTCGATCCGGAAGCGGCTATTTTGGAATTGGGCGAAACCGCCCTTTTGACCTTTAGAGAAGGGAGCGCCGCTGACGGCGAGATCGTCATTGAAGGTAAGGACGTAAAAAGCGCTTCCCCTTACTATGATCAGGAAAACGCCACTTATGGCGTTACTTTGGAATTAGAGGATTCGGGAAAAGAGGCGTTTGCCGAAGCGACGACCCGGCTTGCGGGAACGGGAGAGGTGATTTCCATCTGGATGGATGACACTAATATCTCCAGTCCTCAGGTAGACGCGGCCATCACCGACGGATCCGCTTCCATCACTGGTTCCTTTACCGCGGATGAAGCCATCGCTTTGGCCAATAAGATCAATTCCGGTGCGCTTCCCTTTAAGCTGGAGACGTCCAACTATCGGACCATTGATCCCACTATGGGTCTGGAAGCCAGAGATGTTATGATTTACGCGGGGATTTTGGCGTATATTGCCATTGCCATCTTTATTACCCTGGTGTACCGTCTTCCCGGCATCGTTGCCGCTATCGCCCTTTTGGGACAAATTGGCGGTTCTATTGCCGCCATCACCGGATTTTTCCCCTTTATCCCCAGCTTTACCCTGACCCTTCCCGGTATCGCCGGTATCATCCTTTCCATTGGTATGGGCGTGGATGCCAACATCATTACCTCCGCCCGGATCAAGGAAGAACTGCAAAGCGGGAAATCCCTGGACGGTTCCATCGAGATCGGCTACAAGCGGGCGTTTTCCGCGATTTTCGACGGAAACCTGACGCTGATGATCGTAGCGGTGATCCTGATGGGCGCCTTTGGTCCTACTGATTCTTTGTTTGCCAAGCTTTTGAGCCCTCTGTTTTTCCTCTTTGGCGCATCGGCTGCCGGCGAGATCTATTCTTTCGGCTACACCCTGCTGGTGGGCGCGATTATGAACTTTATTTTCGGCATCACTGCCTCTCGTCTCATGCTCAAATCCCTCTCGCGGTTTAAAGTATTCCGCAATCCTGTTTTATACGGAGGTGTAAAGCAATGAAAATGCCGAATTTCGACTTTTATAAGAATCGGAAGCTTTACTTTCTCATTTCCGCGGCGATTTTGGTGGTTGCCGTCGTCTTCGCGCTTTTCTTTGGTCTGAAGGTGGATATTAAATTTACCGGCGGAAGTATTATTACCTATTCCTATGAAGGAGATATGGATTCTGCTGCATTTCGTTCCACGATTGAAGCCCAGACCGGCGCGCCGGTGACGGTGACATCTTCTACCAATATGGCTTCGGGCGAGCCGAATTTTGTCGTCAACTTCTCCGAGACCGACGGCCTCCTCGCCGAGGAGCAAACGGCAATTTTAAATTCCCTTCAGGAGACCTTCCCCGATAACAATATCGCTTCCGTGTCGGTGGACAACGTATCCGCCACTATGGGGCGGGACTTCCTGCTCAAATGTCTGGTCGCGGTTTTCTTTGCCGCTTTGTTTATGGTCATCTATATCGCCTTCCGGTTTAAACGCATCGGCGGATGGTCGGCGGGTGTTTGCGCGGTAGTGGCGCTGCTTCATGACCTGGCGATGGTATTTGCTACTTTTATTTTGTTCCGGTTATCTTTGGACAGCAACTTCATTGCGGTTTTGTTGGTAATCCTTGGTTACTCCATCAACGCCACCATCATTATCTACGACCGGATCCGGGAAAACCGGAAGCTTTACGGGAATACGATGGATCTGCCCGAGCTTGTCAATATGAGCATCAATCAAACCCTTCCCCGTACCATCAATACCACCGTTTCCACTATTTTGGCGATGGTTGCCGTGGCGGTAATGGCGCTTATCTTTAACGTCAGCTCCATTTTGACCTTTGCGTTCCCCCTTATCGTCGGCCTGATTGCCGGTACCTATTCGTCCACCTGCATCTCCGGTCCCCTATGGGTGATCTGGCAGAAAAAGCGGTTGGCGAATAAGGCTCAAAAGCATCACGGATAAGCGAAAGCGGCATGGTTTCCATGCCGCTTTTATTGCTTTAGGCTTTACTTTTTTTAAAAAAACTGTTACAATGCAAACGGGAACCTTTTGGAAGGAGAATGAAAACAGGTGAAGTGCCCTTTTTGCGCTTTTTTGGAAAGTAAAGTGGTGGATTCCCGTCCTACAGAGGATGGGGAGAAGATCCGCCGCCGCCGGGAATGTCTTTCCTGCGGGAAACGGTTTACCACTTACGAAATGATTGAAAATACCCCCTTGATCGTCATCAAGCGGGATCACTCCCGCCAGATTTTTGATCGGAACAAGCTGATGACTGGCTTGCTTCGTGCCTGTGAAAAGCGTCAGATCCCTTTAAAGGAGCTGGATCGTCTGGTGGATTCCATCGAACAAAATTACGCAAACCATCTGGTCAAGGAGGTTTCCTCGATGGAACTGGGAGAAGAGGTGCTCAAACGCCTTCGGGAGCTGGATGATGTCGCCTATATCCGGTTCGCTTCGGTTTACCGGGACTTTTCCGATGTAGATTCTTTTATGAAAGAGCTTTGTCAGCTGCAAAAAGACAAGAGTTAGAAAATGTTCCCTAAATTCGGGTGTTCCCGTTCTCTGAGTTCGGTGAGAAAGATGATGACCTGACGAAGCGAAGCTTTCGCTTCGTCAGGTTTTTCGGTTTCCGCGAAAGAAAGGCTTTCGGCCAAGGCGGCGTTGACCGCTTCTACGCTGGATTCATGTAAAAAGAGGGAGAGGACGCTTCGCTTTTCCTCCCATGTTTTTGCGAGATGGGATAAAGCGTCCGCGCCTTCGCTGTCGCTCATCTCCAAAATGGGTTTGGCCTCCTCGATTAGCTGGGAAATGGCTTGGTTGGTATACCGCAAATTCAAAGTGGTCAGCCCCAAAAGCGCCAAAAAAAGCACCAGAGCACAGAAAAAACGTTTCATACTTTTCCTTTCTTTTGAATGAGACTGCACACCCCCCGATGATTGGCGGTCATCAAAAACACTTCCTTTTGGGAAAGACCGTTTTCCCGCAAGGTGGAAAGGACCCATTCTTCTCCTAAGGAAAGAAGGGAAAGGGCTTTGGGGTTGAGTTTTCCGTCGCCAATGACCACCAGGGGCGGATCAGACTGCGTCCCTGAAAGCTGAAGCATTTTTGGGGTCACATTCTGGTAATCGAAATATTTAAGCACATTGAGCTGGCCGGAGGTTTCTACAATGGCATAATACACTTCCCGGATATCAAAAACGTCCTTATCCCTTAACGTTTCCATCAGATCATCAATGGTGAAGCGAAGCTGTTTTAAAGCGTCCTGGTCCAGCTCTCCCTCCCGGATCAGAATGATGGGGCGGCCGGTCATAGCAAGACGAAAGGCGGGAAACCGAAGAGCGATGACCGAAAGAAAGATCTCTACACACGCAATGGCTAAAATGGGAATGATCGCCATCAGCATAGAGATGTTTTGATCTTCGATGGGAATGGACGCGATGTTGGAGATCAAAATGGTGCTCACCAGTTCGGAAGGCTGAAGCTCGTTTAGCTGCCGTTTTCCCATAAGCCGCAGCGTACAGATAATGAGCAGATACAAGAGGATGGTTCGGATCAATACGACCATAGGTGCCTCCTTTTTACTATAATTCTTCGGTTTGCTGGATTGAAAAAATAGACTTTTCTTTCGGAAGAAAATCTGATATAATAAAGTATTGAAAAAACGTTACGGAGGATATTGTGAGCGAAAAACCGATTGATATACCTGTGCCAGGCCCAAAAAAGCGGCGCAGAAAAATCTACTACGGGCGGGTGGCTTTGGCCCTTTTGCTTTTAACGGGAATCCTTTACGGGTGTGTAAAGCTAATCCTTTCTCTTTTTACCCAAGACACATCCCCCATCGAGAGCGCGCCGGCGGGAACCGTTTCGGCGATACGAAATTCCAAACCCGAAGAGCAGGTCTTTTGCTTACAGGGAGAAAACGCCGGGACATTGACAGCGGATTGCCTTACAGGCATTTTGGTCGATGATGAGACGGGAGAGATTTTGGCAGAGAAGGATTCGGATCAACGGATCTATCCCGCGTCATTGACCAAGGTGATGACCTTGCTGGTGGCGGTGGAGCATCTCGAAGATTTAGACGCTTCCTTTACGATGACGTCCGCCATTATCGACCCTCTTTACCTTGATGACGCTACTATTACCGGTATTTCTCCGGGGGAAACCGTGACGGTGCGGGATCTTTTTTACGGGATGATCCTGCCTTCGGGAGGCGATGCGGCGGTGGCGCTTGCGACCCTGGCGGCAGGGTCGGAGGAAGCCTTTGTGGCGCTGATGAATGAAAAAGCGAGCATCCTTGGTATGGAAAATACCCATTTTGAGAACGTAAGCGGTATGCACCACGAAAATCAGTATTCTACGGTGGCAGATCTGGCGGTGCTTCTTCATTATACGCTGGAAAATGAGTTTGCGAAAACGGTGTTGTCCGCCGCGACTTATACCACTACCAAGACGGAAAAGCATCCCGAGGGGATCGAACTGCAAAGTACTTTGTTTTCCCGGATGTATGGGGACGAAGTAGAAGGCGTTGCCATCCTCGGCGGAAAAACCGGCTACACCAAGGCAGCGGGTCAATGCTTAATGACCTTTGCCCAAAAGGACGGAAAGCAATACCTTTCGGTGTTTTGCCATGGAACCGATCAATGGGATCCGGTGTACGATACCCTTCGCTGTTATGAAGAACAGCTGCCATAACCGAAAGCGGACCCGCTTTCGGTTTTTTCTTGCTTTTTTTATGGAAAACAGGTATCATGAAAAAAAGGCGTCAAAGAAAGGAGACAGCGATGAACATTTTAAGCTTCGGTTCGATGAATATCGATTATGTTTACCAGGTTCCCCATATGGTCCGTCCCGGGGAGACCTTGGATTCTTTTGGCATGGAGACCTTTGTGGGCGGGAAGGGGCTGAATCAATCCGTCGCCCTTTCCAAAGCGGGCCTTTCTGTCTGCCATGCGGGTATGGTAGGAGAAGACGGGGAGATTTTGTTGCATGCACTGACACAAAACGGGGTGGATACCCGCTTTGTGATGCAAAGAGAGGGAAAAAGCGGACACACCATCATCCAGGTGGATGAAAGCGGGCAAAATTCCATTTTACTTTACGGCGGCGCCAACCGGTCTTTGACCGAAGAGGAGATCGACGAGGTACTTTCCCATTTTTCAAAGGGAGATTTTCTTATCCTGCAAAATGAGCTGAATCTTCTCCCCAAATTGGTGGAAAAAGGGTGGGAAAAGGGACTTACGGTGGTTTTGAACCCTTCTCCTTTGAATGAAGTGATCGGACAATGCGATCTAAAGTACGTTTCCGTTCTTTTGATCAATGAGATCGAGGGAAAGGAGCTTTCCGGCGAGGAGGATCCCGAGGCGATTTTGGATGTTTTGCTGAAACGGTATCCTCATTTAAAGATCGTACTGACTCTTGGAAGTCTCGGCGCCGAATATGCGGACGCTTCTTTGCGGCTGCACCAGGATATTTTCCCCGTGAAGACGGTGGATACCACCGGCGCGGGGGACACCTTTACTGGGTATTTTATCCATGGGCTTGCAAACGGCGTTCCGATGGAGGAAACGCTGCGCCGGTGCGCGATGGCTTCGGCGCTGGCGGTAAGCCGAAAGGGGGCGTCGCCATCCATCCCATATATGGAAGAGGTTTTGCGCGCATTCGAACAGGAAAAGAAGAAATAAATCCGCGTTGTCAGGACGGATTCGTTTTACTTATGAAAACGAAGCGATTTTCGAATTGTTTTTTTAAGCGGTATCCTTTATGCTTTTCATGGTAGAAATACGATGCGGCACAGAAAGGAGAACGTCATGAAAAAATTGGGATTTGGATGTATGCGGCTTCCTCTTTTGGAAAACGGAGAAGTGGATATAAAACTGTTTTCCCGGATGGTGGATGCATATATGGAAAACGGGTTTACCTATTTTGATACTGCTTATAAATATTGCGGCGGGAAAAGTGAACCTGCGTTAAAAGAAGCGTTGGTGGATCGTTATCCTCGGGAATCCTATGTTTTGACGACCAAACTTTCCAACGAGTTTATGCACACAAAGGAAGAACAGGAGCGGATCTTCTCGGAACAGCTTTCCCGGTTGGGTGTGGATTATTTTGATTACTATTTGATCCATAACCAGGGAACGGTCAATTATCGGGTTTCGCTGGAACTGGACAGCTTTTCCTTTTTGAAAGAAAAGAAAAAAGAGGGAAAGATCCGCCATATCGGTATTTCTTATCACGATAATGCCGAATTGTTGGATGAGATCCTTACGAAGCATCCGGAGATCGAAGTGGTTCAGCTTCAGATCAACTATTTAGATTGGGACAACGAGACCATCCAGTCGCGGAAATGCCTGGAGGTGGCCAATCGTCACCAGAAGCCTGTGATTGTCATGGAGCCTTGCAAGGGAGGCCGTTTGGCGGTGGTTTCTGACCCCGTCAGGGCGCTTTTGGAGACCGTTTCTCCCCATACCACTCCGGCGGCTTTTGCCTTGCGGTTTGCCGCGAGCCAAAAAGGGGTTTTCACGGTGCTTTCCGGTATGAATACTATAGATCAGTTAAAGGAAAACATGGCAGTACTGGGGGATTTGGTGCCTATGGGGGAGCGGGAACTTTCGGTTGCCCAACAAGCGGCAAAACAAATCAGTGAAGAAGTCATGATCCCTTGTACCGGCTGCGGCTATTGTACGGTGAACTGTCCGAAAAAGATTCCCATCCCCGAGTATTTTTCCCTTTTCCAGCAAGGGTATTTCACCACCCAGGTAGTCTATTATTTTAATTTGATCCAGTCTCATGCGAAAGCGGGAGAGTGCGTCGGCTGCGATCAATGTGAAAAGCATTGTCCCCAGCACATTCCGATCCGAAAACATCTAAAAGAGATTGCCGACCGATTTGATTCTTTTGCGGGATGGCAATAAAAAAATCCTGCGGTTTTCCGCAGGATTTTTTTACTTTCGCTCTAAAAGGTACTTCTTCAATACGGTGATTCCTTCCCGATAGCCCTCAAACCCCTTCCCCTTGATGGTTTGTATTGCGGCGAGAGAAACGTAAGAGTGGTTGCGAAAGGGTTCCCTCGCGGAAATGTCGGAAAGATGAACCTCCACGGTGGGAATGGCCACCGCCTTCAAAGCGTCCAAAATGGCGACGCTGGTGTGGGTGTAGGCGGCGGGGTTAATGATGATTCCATCGTAGACCCCGTAGGCTTTCTGGATCTCATCGACGATCGCGCCTTCGTGGTTATGCTGAAATAGGGTGCAGTCCACCTCTTCTTTTTCACAGCTTTCCCGAATGAACCGCTCTAACGCTTCAAAGGACTGGTTTCCGTAAATGTCCGGTTCCCTGAGGCCTAATAGATTTAAGTTCGGCCCGTTGATGACTAAAAATTTCAAGAAATCGCCTCCAAAATGGTTTTTACGGTAAGAGAAACATCCTCATTGTTTTCCACCTCCAGGTCCGCCATGCCATGGTAGATGGGGTAGCGTTGGTAGTAGAGGACCTCGAGGGGATTGGATTGGGAAATGGGGCGTCCCTCTACCGGGAGAATGTTTAAGTTTCGTTTGACAAAGACTACAAAGCCGTTTTGGCAAAGGGCGTCTCGGTTTTGCTCCCGGATAGGCGTCCCGCCGCCGGCGGCAATCACGGCGCCGGTCGCTTTGCCGGCAATCAGGGTCTGCTTGGTTTCCATGTCCCGAAAGGCCGCTTCCCCGTCGGTAGAGAAAATTTCCGGAATGGCGCGGCCGGCTTCTTTGACAATCATAGCGTCGATGTCGAAAAGGGGGCGCGCAAGCGCTTGGGCGAGGCGGCGTCCCAGTTCGCTTTTTCCCGCGCCCGGCATACCGATAAGCACAATATTCCGGTTTTGTTTGGTGAGAAAGTCCAAAACGGTGGGGATGGTACTTTCCGGAAGCTCTTTTTTTGTAAACAGCTCCGCCGCTCGTTTCGCCTGGGCTACCAGCATACATAGACCGCCGGATGCCGGGATGCCCCGCTTTTTCGCATCCAAGACGAGGGCGGTGCTTAAGGGATTGTAGATCAGATCCAGCACGCCGGAAAGCTTTGGAAAGAGCTCTAACGACAAGGGAGCCTTTCCGTTATCGGGATACATGCCCACCGGAGTGGTGTTGATGATCACGTCCGCGTCGGCATGGCGAGAAAGGTTTTGATAGTTGTTTTCTCCGCTTCTGGAGATGACCACCACCTCTTTTGCCCCTTCGTCTTTGGCGACGGCAATCGCCGTTAACGAAGC
Organism: uncultured Clostridia bacterium; assembly: GCA_944385915.1. Lineage (GTDB taxonomy): Bacteria > Bacillota > Clostridia > Oscillospirales > Ruminococcaceae > CALXGT01. Next base: position 23,861 of record CALWZB010000109.1, read on the forward strand.
GCCTCCACTTCCCAGCACCAACACCTTTTTGCCGGTCAGAGAGATGCCGCTTTGTTTTACCATATATAAAAAGCCGTAGTAATCGGTGTTGTCGCCTTTCAGCTTACCGTTTTCCATCCGGGTAACGACGTTGACTGAGCCGATTTTTTTCGCCTCTTCGGAAAGCGCCGATAAATAGGGAATCACCGCCTTTTTATAGGGAATGGTGACGTTTAAGCCCTGGTAGCGGTCGCTTTGAAGAAAGTCTCCCATTTTTTCGGGAGAAACCTCGAAAAGGCTATAGTTTGGCAAGCCGATTTGTTTATAAATCATAGGCGAAAAACTATGGGGAAGATGTTCTCCTAACAGACCGTATTGATGTTCCATAATGCCTCCTCAAATAATTTCGTTATAGCTTCCCAGGTAACGGAAATCCTCGTAGTTTTCCGAAAGCTCCGCCAAAAGGGAGAGAAATCCCTCTTCGTATACCGACTGTTCCAAATCAAAATAAAAAAGGAACTCAAAATCCCGTTCGGGAATAGGCCGGGATTCGATTTTCGTCAGGTTTACCCCGTGGCTGTAAAAAAGCGAAAGAAGATGGTAAAGGCTTCCCGGCTTATGGGGCATAGACAGGACCAAGCTCGTCTTATCCGCCCCGGGGTAGATCTCCGGCTCCTTGGCGATACAGATAAACCGGGTGCAGTTGTTGCCCTGATCCTGGACCGATTCTTTTAATACCGCGAGATGATACAAAGCGGCACAGTTTCTCGAAGAAAGCGCCGCCAGATCCTTTCGCCCGCTTTCCGCTACCGTTTTCGCCGCCACCGCCGTATTGGCGCAGACCGTCGTTTTTACATCCTTTAGGGAAGACAAAAAGGCAGTGGATTGATTTAACGCCTGTTCATGGGAGACGATCTCCCGAATGTCTTCAAGGGAAGCGCCGGGCAAGGCGAGAAGGTTGTGACTGATCTTGAGCCGAAGGGAGCGGACGATAAAAAACTGGTGCTTTCGCATCAAATCGTAGACCTGATTGACCGATCCGGCGGTGCTGTTTTCAATAGGCAAAACGCCGTACCGGCTCTCCCCGTTTTCAATGGCGGCAAAGACGTCCTGGAAAGAGCGGTGGTAAGTGATCTCGGGGGAAGCGAAAAATCGTTCCGCCGCCAGCATAGAATAGGCGCCTTCTACCCCCTGGCAAGCTACTGTGGCGCTTTTGGGAAAGACTTTTTTTGTGGTTTCCAAAGCGTTTTGAATCCGCTTTCCCAGGGGAAAATCGTCGTTTAGCCGGTTTTGGTAGGAGCGGGAAAGATAAATTAAAGTGGACGCGAGAACCTTTCCGTACTCGCAAAGGGCTTCGCCGGATCGTTTTTCCGCCTGCCGCATCAAGGCTTTTTCTCTGGTTTCGTCATAGGTGGAAAGCCCGTTTTCCTTTTTATAAGCGGCGATTTTTTTGGAAATTTCCATTCTTTTGCGAAATAATGAAAAGAGCTCTTCGTCGATCTGGTCAATTTGCGTGCGGTAGTCGTTTAATTCCATTTGTCTTCCTCCAATAAAGCGTCCATGATGGCAATCGCGGCGGCGGCTTCCATCACCGGGACCGCGCGGGGTAAAATGCAAGGGTCGTGCCGGCCTTTAATCACCAGAGTGGTCTCCTCCATAGTGGCGAGATTAACTGACCGTTGAGGCTTTGCAATGGATGGGGTGGGTTTGATAGCGGCGCGAAATACCAAAGGCATTCCCGTAGTCATTCCCCCTAAAATGCCTCCGGCGTTATTGGTTTTCGTTTGAACGACGCCGTCTTTTAAGATAAAGGGATCATTATTTTCCGAGCCTTTTAATTGGGCGCACGCAAACCCGTTTCCGAATTCGATCCCCTTTACCGCGGGTACGCCGAACACAATATTGGCGATCCGGCTTTCCATGCCGTAAAAGAGATGCTCTCCTAATCCGGCCGGAAGGCCGGTAATGCCGCATTCCACGATGCCGCCTACCGAATCGCAGTCCAAACGGGCTTTTTCGATCTCTTCCTTCATCTTTTCTTCCGCTTCGTCAGACAAAACGGGGAAGGTTCGGTTTTTGGTGACGTTTAACAGATCCGGCGTTAAGGAAACGAGGGGGTAAGGGGTATCCAAAAGACCGTGGAGCGCGTAGATATGAGCGCCGATGGTGATGCCCTTTTTTTGTAACAGCTGTAAACAAATGCCTCCGGCGATACATAACGGGGCGGTGAGCCGCCCGGAAAAATGGCCTCCGCCGCGGAGATCCACATCCTTTCCGTATTTCATCCGGGCGGCGAAATCGGCATGGGAAGGTCTTGGGATATCGGCGAGGTTGTTATAGTCCGACGACCGGGCGTTCTCGTTATAGATGGCGGCGTGGATGGGATCCCCCGTCAATCGGTTTTGCTCATCCAGCCCGGAGAGGAAAACCGGCGTATCGCTTTCCTTGCGCTTGGTGGAGTAGGACGCCTTTCCCGGCGCCCGGCGCCCCATAAACTGAAGAAGCGCTTCCTTGTCGATTTGTTCCCCCGCGGGAAGGCCATTTAGGCGGACGCCGATCTCTATGTCATGGGATCCGCCGTAAATAGAAAGGCGAAGTTTCGTTCCGTAATAATCGCTCATAACCGTTCCTCCGTTAATTTATGATAATCCTCGAAAAACTGGGGGTAGGATTTATTGACCGCCTCGGCGTTTACAATGGTAACGGGACCCTTCGCGGCGGATGCCGCCACAGCGGCGGACATAGCGATGCGATGATCCGAAAACGAGGATACCGTTCCGCCTTGTAGGGGGCAGCCTTCCACCGTTAAAGTCCCATCCCGGTAGCTTCCTTTTCCGCCGAGGGATAAAAGCAGCGAAAGAATCGCTTCGATCCGGTCGCTTTCTTTTAGCTTGAGCCGCTCTACATGGAAAAATCGGGTGACTCCCTTGGCGCAGGCCGCCACAACCGACAGCACCGGGATGAGGTCGGGGATCATGCTCCCGTCAATGTCTATGCCGGATAAGGGAGCGGGAGATACGGTAACCGACTGTGGGGATGGGGCTACCTTAGCGCCGAACCGGGAAAGGATGGAAAGAATTTCTTTATCTCCCTGGGTGGAATCGAGGCGCAGTCCCGTTACCGTTACGGATCTTTTTCCAATTGCTCCGGCGGCGAGGAAAAAGGCGGCGTTGGACCAATCCCCTCCTACGGTGACGATTTTCGGGGAAGAAAGCCGTTTTTTCCCCAAGATCCGGTAGCAAAAGGGCGCTTCCTCTTTGATGTCTGCGCCAAAGGTGCGAAGGGCGTTTACCGTCATATGGATGTATTCCGCCGACTCCACTTTCCCGGTCACCGAAAGAAGGCTTTCCCCTTTTGCGACGGACAAGGCGAACAAAAGGCCGCTGATAAACTGGGAAGAGACCGAGCCGTCGATGGAAAAATCGCCGGAAGAAAGGGTTCCCGAGAGAAAAAGAGGGTTTGTCCCTTGGGGAGAAAGATGGATTCCTTTGCTTATGAGCAGTTCGTATAACGGGGACAAGGGGCGGGAAAACAGCCTTCCTTCACCGTAAAAGTAAGCGTCTCGTCCCAAAGCGGCGGTTACAGGGAGCAAAAACCGAAGGGTGGAGCCGGATTCCTTGCATAAAAGGGTTGCCGGTTCCTTCTTTGTTTCCCCGATGGGGGAGAGGAGAAAGCGATCGTTCTCCTTTTGGATTTTGGCTCCCAGGGCGGTGAGGCAATCCACCGTCGCCCGAATATCGTCGTTTTCCTTATCACAGAGGATTTCGGTGGGCGCGTCGCTCAGTGCGGCGCAGAGTAAAAGCCGATGGGCTTCCGATTTAGACGGGATAGCGGCGACAGTTCCTCCGAGAGGTTTTGGCGTTAAGGTGATCTCCATTTATTTTTCCTCCAGTCCCGGCGCGAGAAACTCTTTTAATGCTTCTACCGGCACCGGTTCGATTCGACTGTCTCCGATACCATGGGGAACGACAAAAGAGAGGGTGTCTCCCGTCCGCTTTTTATCGGAAAGCATAACCGGAAGCAGCGTGTCGATCGTATAGGGACAATCGGTAGGAAGATGATATGCTTGTAATATCTGCTTTAAGCGAAGGGCGTCCTCTTTGGGACAAAGCCCTTGAAGAACCGCCGCTCGGGTCACCGTCATCATGCCCATAGCGACGGCGCTTCCGTGGGAGACGGAAAAATCGGAAAGCCGCTCGATGCCATGCCCCACGGTATGTCCTAAATTCAAAAGCCGCCGTCTTCCCGTATCCTTTTCATCCTCGGCGACAATCTCGCTTTTGATGGCGACACAGCGGGCGATGATCGCTTCGATGGAAAGAGACCGGTTTTCCAGCTTGGAAAAGAACGGCTCGTCGATCATGACCCCGTATTTAATCACCTCGGCGTAGCCGTCCGCCCAAATCTCCTTGGGCAGGGTGGAAAGGGTATCGGTATCGCACAGCACGAGGGAGGGCTGATAAAAGCTTCCCATGAGGTTTTTCCCGGCGGGGAGGTCAATGGCGGTTTTTCCGCCTACCGAGGAGTCCACCGCCGCGAGAAGGGTGGTGGGGATCTGGACAAAGGGGATTCCCCGAAGGTAACAGGACGCGGCAAAGCCGGTAAGATCCCCCACTACACCGCCGCCCAGCGCTACCATACAGTCGGTGCGGGTGAGCTTTTGATCCGCGCTTTCGTTGACGAGAGAAAGTAAGGTTTCGGCGTTTTTAGAGGCTTCACCATGGGGGAAAACGAAGGTCACAACGTCGAGCCCCGCACTTTCAAGGGACGCTTTCGCCGTTTCGCCATAGAGGGAAAAAACGGTGTCGTCACTGACAAGCATAACCTTTTGGGGATGCAGAAGGGCCTTTACCCTTTCTCCAAGAGTGGAAAGAAGACCGCCCCCGATGAAAATATCGTAGGATGGGGTCAAGGAAACGGTTAGTTTTTGCATAATCCGTCGGCGGCCTCCTTTGCTTCTTTTCCGTCTTTTAACAGCTTTTTCAGCCGGACCGGGTCGTTTTCCTTTAGGGCGTCTTTGTATTCGTTGAGGGAGCGCACGATCTGCTCAATCTCGGTAATCAGACAATCCCGATTTTCCAAAAACAGTTCGGTCCACATCTCTTCATTCAGCCATGCGACCCGGGTTAAATCTTTGTAGCTTCCCGCCGAAAATCCTTTGTGAGAAACGGCGGTAGGACTTTTGACGTAGGCGTTGGAGACTACATGCGCCAGCTGGGAGGTGTAGGCGATCATACGGTCATGGGTGAAAGCATCCGAAAGGGTAAAGGTGCCGAAATTTGCCGGCGCAAACGCTTCCTTGAGACGGTGAAGAAGGGCTTTATTCGTCTCGTCTTCCATAACCACCACTAACGACGCGCCTTCAAAAAGGGACGCTCTGGCGTTTTCAAAGCCGGAAAACTGGGTTCCCGCCATAGGATGGCACCCCACAAAGGAAAACCCGTACTGCTTTGCCAGAGAAAATCCGATTTGACAGATCGTCCGTTTAATGCCGCAAAGGTCGCAAACCAGAGTGTGTTTATCAATAAAGGGGGCGTTTTCCTTTAGGTACTCGGCGGCGGCTTTCGGATAAAGGGCAAGAAGCAAAAGATCGCAGTCCTTTAGATTTTCTTTGGTTAGTTTTTGGTTCACAGCGCCCCATTCCATCGCGGCGTTTAGAACCGATTCGTCCCGGTCCGCACCGTAAACCGAAATGCCGGCGTTTTTCTTATAGGCTTTTGCCATAGAGCCACCGATCAGCCCCAGTCCCACGATTCCTACTACCATGTTTTACTCCTTCCTTCGATTACTGCAAAGCGGCTCTCACTTTGTTCACCTTTTTCATCACCTGGTCAAATTGAGCCGGCGTCAAGGATTGCGGACCGTCACAAAGGGCTTTTTGGGGATCGTTATGCACTTCGATCATCAATCCGTCGGCGCCCGCCGCCGCGGCCGCCAGCGCCATAGGTTCCACCAGTCTGGCCAGTCCGGTGGCGTGGCTGGGGTCGACAATCACGGGAAGGTGGCTCAATTCTTTCAGCATAGGGACCGCCGAAAGATCCAGCGTATTCCTCGTATAGGTCTCGAAGGTCCGGATGCCCCGTTCGCATAAGATTACGTTTTCGTTGCCGCCGGCCATGATGTATTCGGCACTCATTAAAAGCTCCTTTAAGGTATTTGCCAGTCCCCGTTTCAGCAAAATGGGCTTTTTGGTTTTACCCAGCTCTTTGAGAAGCTCGAAGTTTTGCATATTCCGGGCGCCTACCTGGATCACATCAACATCCTCGAACAAAGGGAGATGGTTGGCGTTCATAATTTCCGTAACGATGGGGAGACCGGTCTCTTTTTTCGCTTCCAAAAGAAGCTCGATACCGTCGGCTTTTAACCCTTGGAAATCGTAGGGGGAGGTCAGGGGCTTGAAGGCGCCGCCCCGAAGGAAGGAAGCGCCGGAGGCTTTTACCGCCTTTGCCACCTCTAAAATCTGCGCCTCATTTTCTACCGAGCAGGGTCCGGCGATGACGGTAAAGGTGCCGCCGCCTACAACGTGATCTCCCACCCGGATCTCACTGTCGTCGGGGTGGAATTTCCGGTTGGCGCTTTTGAAGGGCTCACTGATATGCTTTACCGTTTCCACGAAATCCATGCCCAAAAGTGCGTTGTCGTCGATTTTTGAGGTGTCGCCGATGAGACCGACTACTGTTTGGAATTTTCCTTCCCAGACACGGACCTCGACGCCCTGTTCGGTGAGGTAATGGCTTAACGATTCGATTTTTTCTTTGGGGGTGCCGTTTTTGAGTACTGCGATCATAGGGATGTCTCCTTTAAAAATTTTTTTAACAAAATAAAAATCGGGTTTAACAGTGGTGTTTCACTGTTAAACCCGACAGATTCCGGATCAGAGCCGGCGCCGTATCGTTTTGGTTTTTGTCCGCAGCAAAATCACTCTTACTTTATTCATTACAGGGCGTAATAAAAAAAGTAAAAGCTAAAGTAGAAAGCCGCGAACGCAAACGTATTCATACCGCCGAAACTCCTTTCGTTTTTGTTAAGCAAATTGTAGCACAGGTCATTTTCTTTGTCAATGAAGCAAACTGATAAAACGTAGTCCACCAAAAAACCGGTTTTTTATCCAAAAAAGGAAAGAATCGTTCCAAAAAAGCACAAAAAAAGGAGAAGGAAAAACCTTCTCCTTTTGAGAAAAAATGCAGGAAATGGGAAATTATGCAAATTTATTCCGCAGCCGCCTTCTGACGGGCTTCGTTGATTTGGTCGGCAAACTTTTCTTCGAATTTTTGGACCGATCGTTTCCAGCCACCGCAGAAATAGTAAACGCCGATTGCGGCGCAGCGCAAAAACGCGGCAATGAGCATTGCCCAGAACATTCCTAAGTAGTTATCTGTCTGAACGGCTAAGAAGAAGGCCAGGGGGATTCGGGACAACGCGCCAAACTGGGCGGTGATCATAGGAACCACCGATTTTCCCGCACCTCGCATGGCGTTGACCAGGCAGCGGTCGATGCCTAAAAAGACTGTCTGGAACGCCATAATGGAAATACCCTGAGAGGCAATGGCCTGGACGGCGGAATCATCGGTAAAGAGCTTGGGCAAAACGCCGCTTGCTAAAATCAGTCCGCCCCACATCAAAACCCCTAAGCCCACCAGAGAGAGGATACTCTGGTTGATTCCTTTTTTGACCCGGTCCATTTGAAAGAGCGCCATATTCTGTGCCACAAAAGTACAAAGGGCAGTAGAAAGCGCCATGGCGGGGATATTGATAAAGTTATCGATATTATTGACTACATTGTTGGCGGCGATAAAATTGGCTCCGAAGCCGTTGGCGTATGCCTGGGTGCATAAGGCGGCGATCAGGTTTCCCACGTTCTGCACACCGGCGGGAAGACCGATAATGGCGATCTCCTTGGCTTCAAAGGAATCGATTTTCAACGTTTTGAAGGTCAGCTTCACGCCGTAGTCTCCTTTGTTGATCCGCCACACAATGCCAAGTCCCGAAATAAACTGGGCAATGGCAGTGGAAGAAGCGACGCCGACGATTCCAAGGTCTAAGATCAAAACCGAACCCAACGCCAGCAAAACATTCAGCACAGAGCAAAAACAAAGGAAGTAAAAGGGCCAGACCGAGTCGCCCATACCCCGCAGCGCGCCGCTTCCCATATTGTAAGCCAAGTTTCCGAATGCGCCGACAAAAACCAAAATCAGGTACGCTAAGGTGTCGTCGAAGATCTCCTCCGGCGTTCCCAGCATTTTTAGCAGGGGAGAGGAGATCAGTACGCCGCCGATACTGAGCAGGAGGCCGAAGCCTACCGTCAACAGGGCGGTGGTATTCAGCGCTTTTTGCAGCGCTTCCCGTTTTTGGGTGCCCGCCCGCTGGGCAATGACTACATTGGAACCGGTGGACAGACCCATAAAAAACATATTGATGATGTTGACCGCCGGCGTAGACGCGGAAACCGCGGCCAAAGCGTTTCCTCCGACAAACTGTCCCACAATAATGGAGTTTGCCACGTTGTAAAGCTGGGTCACAAAGCTTCCCAGCAAAATAGGCAGGGAAAACAGCAGAAGGTTTTTAAAAAGAGGCCCTTCTACCAGCGCTGTTTTCGACATACCGCCCTTTCGTCCCATAAATAACCCTCCAATTATGAAGAAAATAAACTCTCATTATTTTACACCAAAGGAAAATTATTGTCAAGAAGAGAAAAGACCGTTCGGCTTAAATGTCGCTTTTCATCAATAATTGAATCTTTTCTTCCCCAATACTTTGGTTACAATAGACAAAATTAAATTCTCCCACTGTATTGATCCCTTCCACGTAAAAGGTGCGAAGGTCTTTTCTGTGGAGAGCGACAGGTTGGTAAGCAAAAGTGATGGCCTTGTCGTTTGCCACTATTTCGGTGATCACGGAAAAATTGCTTACCGAAATCACCCGGGAAAAATTCTCGAGGGAAAACCCCTTTTCGATGATGGCTCGTTCCAGCAGATTCCGGGTGCCGGAGCCTTGTTCCCGAACAATCAGCGTTTGGGAAAACAGGTCGGTGAGCGGGACTTCTTTTCCGGCAAAAGGGTGTTTTGCGCCGCAGACCCCTACAAAACGCTCCTTTTGAAACAGCCGGTAGCCGTACTGGCTTTTGTCAAATACCCCCTCCACAACGGCGAAATCCAGTTGGGAGTACTCCAGCTTTTGGAGCAAAGTTTCGGTGTTGTCGATGATAAGCTGGATGCTGTGACTGGGGTCCTTTAAAAAGCGGCGGACGGCAGGAACCAAAACGAATTCTCCGATGGTTTTGGTGGCGCCCACCCGCAAAAAAACACCGGGCTGGTCCGAAAACTCCTCTTTCATCCTTTGTGTTTCCGCCATAACGCTGTCCACATGCCGCTTTAAAATTTCGGCGTTTTTGGTTCGGGAAAGCGTTTTTCCGTTATACTCAAACAGCTTTACATGATAGAGATTTTCCAGGTAATGGATGTGTTGGGTGACGCCGGGCTGGGTCATATTCAGCGCTTCGGCTGTTTTCCGGTAATTCATCTTCTGATACAGGGTCAAAAAGGTATGGATCCGATAATCAAGCATAAGCTACCTCATAAGATCAAATGATCAACTTATAAAATATGATAATTTGATTTTATCATAACTTTTTGGTATAATCAAGAAAAAGTCATAAAGAAAGGGAGTCCTGTAAGATGAAAATCGTGATCGTCGGCGGCGTTGCGGCCGGTACCAAAGTCGCAGCCAAACTCAAACGGGAGCGTCCGGAGGATGAGGTCATCATCTACTCCAAAGGAGAAAACATTTCCTATGCGGGATGCGGCCTTCCGTATTATATCGGCGGCGCTATCCAAAGCAAAGAAGAGCTGATCGTCAATACACCGGAGAAATTTACCGGGCTGACCGGCGCAAAGGTGCAGGTTTGCAGCGAGGTTTTGTCGGTGGATCCTTTAAAAAAGACCATCACCGTTTCTCATAACGGGGTGGAGGAAGTCTCCTACGACGAGCTGATTTTGGCGGTAGGCGCAAATCCGGTGGTCCCCAAGGTGGAAGGGACCAGACTGGAAGGCGTATTTACCGTACGGACTCCTGAGGACGCCATTGGGATGAGAAAATATATAGAGGAAAACCACTGTAGACAGGCGGTGGTCGTAGGCGCCGGCTTTATCGGTATGGAAGTGGCGGAAAACCTCGTAGCGCAGGGGTTAAAGGTCACAGTCATCGATATGGAAAACCAGATCCTTCCCAATGTATTTGACAAGGAGATGGCGGATTATCTTCGCCGCTCGCTCCAGAGCAAGGGAATGGGCATCAGCCTGAAAACAGCGCTTTTGCGTATTAACGGCGAAGGAAAGGTTTCCGGCGTGGAGACCTCTACCGGCATTATATCCGCGGATTTGGCGGTACTGGCTATTGGAATTCGCCCCGCCACCGATTTCCTCGCGGGGACCGGATTGGAAATGGAAAAGGGCTGTATCGTGACCGACGCTTTCCAGCGGACCAATCTTCCTCATATCTATGCGGTAGGGGACTGCGCGCTGGTGAAAAACCGGGTTTCCGGAGAAAAACAATGGTCGGCGATGGGCTCTACCGCCAATATTGCCGGACGGGTGCTGGCATTGAATCTCGGCGGCGAAGAGAACGGATATCCCGGATGCCTGGGTACCGGCGTTGTAAAGCTGTTTTCGGACCTTAATGCCGCGCGCACCGGCTTTACCGAAAAACAGGCGGCGGACGCGGGCTTTGATCCCGTATCGGTAGTGACGGTAAGCGACGATAAGGCTCATTATTATCCGGGCGCGTCCAATTTCTTCACCAAGGTCATTGCTGACCGGGCGTCTCATCGTCTTTTGGGTATGCAGGTCATTGGCGCCGGCGCGGTGGATAAGATGGCGGATATTGCTGTTACCGGGATTTCTCTTGGCGCCAAAGCCGAGGACTTTATTTCCTTAGACTTCGCCTACGCGCCTCCTTTTTCCACGGCGATCCATCCCTTTGCGGTGGCGTGCAGTGTGCTGGTCAATAAGATGGAAGGAAAGCTTTCTTCCTTTACGCCGGCGGAATACGCAAACGGCGCCGCCAAAGAGTATCGCCTGATCGATGCCCATCCCGCGCCCACCATTCCCGGTGCTGCCTGGATGGATCTGTCCAAAGCGGAAAAAGAAGCCAAACGGTACCAAAAGGACGAAAAACTTCTTTTGGTCTGCGCCAGAGGCAAGAGAGGGTATCTCCTTCAAAACCGTTTGCGCGCGCTGGGGTATGAAAACACCAGAGTGTTGGAGGGTGGCGCGACCTTCAATGTAGTAAAGCCTTCCTTCCCTTCGGGGAGCAAGCTTCCCGCCGAGGAGATCAAACGGGTCAAGGGACTTGGCTTTTTACAGGATAAACGGTTTGGCGACGTCTTCAACGGCAGAGTCATTACCCGCAACGGAAAGATCACCGCAAAGCAGCACCAGGCAATCGCGGAAGCGGCGGAACGGTTCGGCAGCGGGGAAGTGACTATGACCACCCGCCTCACTATGGAGATCCAGGGAGTGCCCTATGCCAATATTGAACCGCTGATGGAATACCTGAAGGAAAACGGTTTGGAAACCGGCGGTACCGGTTCTCTGGTGCGCCCGGTGGTGTCCTGTAAGGGAACTACCTGCCAGTATGGATTGATCGATACCTTTGATCTCAGCGAAAAGATCCATGAACGGTTTTATAAAGGATACCATAATGTGACCCTGCCCCATAAATTCAAAATCGCGGTGGGCGGATGTCCCAATAACTGTGTTAAACCGGATCTGAACGATTTGGGCATTGTGGGACAGATGGTTCCCCAGTTTGACTTCTCCAAATGCCGCGGCTGTGCTAAATGCCAGGTGGAGACCTCCTGTCCCATTAAAGTAGCTACCGTAGAAGATAAGATGCTGAAAGTGGATATGAACGCCTGCAACTCCTGCGGAAGATGCCGCGGAAAATGTCCTTTCGGTGTCACCGAGGACTATGTCAACGGCTATCGGGTCTATATCGGCGGAAGATGGGGCAAAAAGGCAGCCAACGGCCGTCCTCTTTCCAAAATCTTTACCAGCGAAGAGGAAGTCCTCGATTTGGTAGAGCGGGCGATTTTGTTGTTCCGGGATGAGGGAATCACCGGCGAGCGGTTTGCCGATACCATTGACCGTCTGGGATTTGATTATGTGGAAGACAAACTGCTTCACGGCACCATCGAAAAATCCTCGATTTTGGAAAAAACGGTGACCGGCGGCGCGAGCTGTTAAGCTGTTACCGGTAAACACAAAAAGGATCTTCGTTTTAACGAAGATCCTTTTTTCTTTACAGTAAGCCGTACCGTTCAAAGGCAAGGTAGATCCCGTCCTCATCCACCGGAGCGGTCACAAAATCGGCGATGGCTTTTACCGCATATTTTCCGTTGCCCATGGCGACGCCTACGCCCGCCAAAGCGATCATTTCCCGATCGTTTAGATCGTCTCCGAAGGCAAAGGCGTCGGTTTCGTCCGCATGATAATAATCGAGGACCCGTTTAATGCCCTCCGCCTTGGTGTGGCCAAACGGCGTCATTTCACAGCTGTTTTTCCCGCCCATTTTGGATACGTCGGTCTCTACCACCCGGAACCGTCCGTAGAATTTTTCTTCCATCTCCTTAGGGGTCAGGGGACAATCGACGATCCAGATTTTATTGATGTCGGAAAGATAAAGGTCATCCACGATGGCGTAAGGGGGAAATTCCAGCTTGCGAAAATCGTTGACCCCTTTGGGCGCCTCTTCTCCGGAGATTTTTTTCCGAAGCTCCCTTTGCCGGTTTTCCGAATAGGGGTTGGTGTAGGTGCCATGGTTTGCCTGCAAAAAGAAGGCGGCGTTTTCCCCGATGAGAAAATCCAAAGCGTTTTTGAGATCCTCGTCGGGAATGGGATGATGGAGCAGCACCTTTTGGTCTGCCTCGATATGATTTCCCTCGGCGCAGACGATACCGGAAAAAGGAAGGGATGTAAGGGCTTTGGGAATGTCAAATAAGCTTCTTCCGGTGGCGATAAACAGCTTATGTCCCTTTTTTGCCGCCAAGGTCAGCGCTTTTTTGGCGGAATCGGGGATCTTTTGACCAAAGGGGATCAGGGTGCCGTCAATATCTAAAAAGATGTATTTGGTTTTCATATTCTTTTCCTCGCTTGCGATTCAAAAGGTTTTTCCTTATTGTAGCACAAAGAAGGGGTGGAAACAACTGTGGAAGAGAAAAAGAAGTTTGATGGGCGCATCCTTTTCTTTTTTTGCGGGATTCACAGGAATCACAAAAGGGCAAATCAAAAAATTTACATATTATACAAAAATCTTTTCCAAAAATTTCTCTTTTACCGGATTGTAATCAAATGGGATTCTGGTATAATTGTTTGTAGACAGTCTTATAGAACAAAGATAGACGAATGTCTGATCACACCATATTGTTTAGGAGGAAATGTTTATGGCAAGAAATTTTGTCTGCGGTCCCAATGACGCAGTAGTCCAGACCAAAGCCGGTAAACTCAGAGGCTTTATCCTGGACGGGATTTACACCTTCTACGGCATCAAATATGCTGATGCGAAGCGTTTCGAGCAGCCTGTTCCCGTACAGCCCTGGGAAGGGGTCAAAACGGCTTTGGCATATGGCTACGCTTCTCCCATGCTGCATCAGGACGTGCCTCATGGCAACGACCAGATGGTACCGCACCGGTATTGGCCTATGGATGAAAACTGCCAGTACTTGAATATTTGGACTCAGTCCACCTGTGAAAAAGCGAAGAAACCGGTTCTTGTTTGGCTTCATGGCGGCGGATTTGCTGCCGGCTCCGGCATTGAGCAGATCGCTTACGAAGGCGACGCCCTTTGCAAATACGGCGACGTAGTCGTGGTGACGGTAAACCATCGTCTGAACATTTTGGGATACATGGACGTTTCCGCTTTTGGCGAGAAATATAAAAACTCCGGTAACGCGGGAAGCGCTGATCTGGTTGCTGCGTTGCAGTGGATTAAAGACAATATTGCGGCTTTCGGCGGCGATCCTGACAATGTGACCATCTTCGGCCAGTCCGGCGGCGGCGG
>CALWZB010000110.1 GCA_944385915.1 uncultured Clostridia bacterium
AATTTGAAACATGCTGGAGATGTACTGCTGCAAAATATATATGGCGGATTTCCTTTAAAAGAGGATGAAGGAAAACAGAGGTAAGATTAAACAGCACGATGTTTGGGATAATTACTGGGTAATTATCCCAAAAGATATTTTCCAGGGAAACTAGTCAAAAATCATAAGGCGCAGCAGTAAAAAGGTGTCTTGATGGGGACAACGTCGGGTTGAGAAAAATATATCAGTCAATGTATACCATCAGAAAGGAGCGTTTATAAGAAATGTAGAGCTCGTATATCGTAGTATATGTGTATCAAAAAACACAAAGGGAAAGATATATGGCAATGTGTGAATCGGCTTGAATTTGATACCAGATATTGCAAATATCCGCAGAGTTGAAAAAAGTCCTTTATTCTGCTATAATGATCGGCATCATAAAAACGTTTCATCGGTTGAAAAAGGGGATTGGGAATAAAAATCTTTGAACAGTCTTGAAACCTGTATAGTTACTAAGGATCAGTAGTTTCGGCCACCAAGAACAGACTGCTTCCAAATTCTCTTCTATCTGATATAATGCCCGCGTCAGAGAAATACATCTCCTGGGTACGGTTTGCGGCGGGATATATTTTTGACACTTACAAAAGGAGAAAGTATATGGTTCATCATATTGGTACTTTGGAAATAAAAACAGAACGTTTATGGCTGCGCCGGTTTACACAAACGGATCTTGACGATTATTTTGTCTGGACCGGGTCGCCGAAGATGTCCAGATTTATTATGGAAAAGCCTTACAAGGATATTAAGGAAGCAAGAGACGGATTGACGGGTATTATAAACAGCTATTCCCATATGGATTACTATATGTGGGGCATTGTTTTCCAGGGAGAGCTGATCGGCTTTTGCTGCGGCAATGAGATCAATGAGGAAATTCGAAGCATTTGCATCGGTTACGGGATCAAAGAGCAATATTGGAACAGAGGAATTGTCACCGAGGCCACCAAGGCGCTGATTGATTACTTTTTCCAGATGGGATTTCATAGGATTTTTTCTTACCATAACCCTTTGAATCCTGCAAGCGGCAGGGTAATGGTAAAAAGTGGGATGACCTTCGAAGGAAGGATCCGCGGAGGTTCCAGACTTGCCGGGGAGATTTGCGATTGTTTGCAATATTCCATTTTGAGAGAGGATTGGCTCAACGCCCGGGAAAAATAAGCGCAGGGAAAGGATGTCCTCATTGGAGAAAGATTCATCGGCTATGGAAGAATATCTTTGCCGTCTTCAAAATGTGCTGGAAAGCGCCTATTCCATTCGTGTTTCCAATATGAAACCGGCTAAGCGGGGCTACTACGCCGAAACCTGGAGAGTATGGGACGGTGCACAGTCTTATTTTTTGAAAATAGATCATTTGCCTTTTCATCATGAAAGATTTCTCAGCGGACTGGCCGTAGTGGAATATTTATGGGACCAGGGGATCCGGTTTGCGGGCAAACTCATTTTGACGAAACAAAAAAAGAGGTATGCGGTCTTTGATCAGGCGGTTTTAGCTTTGTTTGCCTGGATAGACGGAGAGAATATCGAGACGGACCAAACGAAGAAGGCGGAGTATGAAATGCTTAGTCAGGTATACGTTCTGACGAAGCCCGGGCTTCCGATTCCTACGGCGTCATTTACTTTGGATGCCGCGGTGCGTTTTTACCGGCAATGGGAAACGTTAAGGACATCCGGCCGTCAGGAAGATCACCTGATTGTGTCGGTTTTGGATCGATATGAGAAGTCTATTTCCCATAATGCGGCTCGACTGGAATTGTTTTCCCGCCGATGCTTGGACGATACGGGAGATTTTTATCTGACCCACGGAGATGCGGGCGGAAATTTCTTTGTAGGCGGAGGCAGGACCTATCTTTTGGACTGGGATGAAGCGATGTATGCGCCTCCGGAGCGGGATGCCTGGGTGATGGGGTGCTATGAATGGGCGCGGGAACTGTTTTGTGATACGCTCAAAAATTACCATATCTCTTACCGGCTTCGGCCGGACCGGTTGGCTTTTTACTGTTATCACATGTATTTTCATTATCTTTGCGAATTTTTGTCAACCCAACCCTACGAGGACAAAAGCGGACGGATACAGGATTATCTGGAAAACGGATGGATCCAAAGCCGGGTTTGGTTTGCGGATAGCCTGTGACTATGAGACTGTGCTTTCTGAGAAAACATAGTGCGCTGCGATGGAAAATGAATAAAAATGGGGAATTTTCGGAAAGGTTCGCTATGAATAAAAGCCGGCCCTTTTTTCAACCGGGAAAGGATATGAGATCAGAAAGGAAAGAAAAAGATGAAATTGATTATGAGTGACCGACCATTGCAGCTGCATCTTCCTACTGGGGACGAGGTGCAGTGGATCGATTTGTCTCAGCTTTGCATCCATCATTGCGTGGGTTGCTTCGGATGCTGGACTAAGACGCCGGGAAAATGTGTGATTCGGGATGATGCGGTGACGGTGTATCCGAAAATCGCTCAAAGCGAAGCGGTCATCTATGTGAGCCGGATTCGATACGGCAGTTATGATATCGCCATGAAAACCGTGTTGGAACGGGCGATTCCTGTCCAGCAGGCCTTTATACGGGTCTTAGACGGGGAGACGCATCATATCCAGCGCCGGGTGGTTCCCAAAAAAGCGGTGATCATAGCTTATGGTGCCGACGGGGAAGAGGAAAGAGAAATTTTTCGGCGGCTGGTTTCGAGAAATGCGCGCAATATGAATTTGGAACAATATGAGGTTCTTTTTACCACCGAGACACAGTTGGAACAAACGGTGCAAAACGAGGTAGAAAAATGGAACAGATTATGATCTTAAACGGCAGCCCCCGAGCGCCGAAATCCAATTCCAAACGTTACGCAAAGATTTTTCGTCAGTATTGTAAAATGGATACCGCGTATTTTGATATTTCAAAAAGCAATCATCTTTCTCTTTGCAGCGAGATGGAGCGGTTTTCCAAGCTGCTGCTGGTGTTTCCTCTTTATGCCGACGGGATTCCGGTGACGCTTTTGGATTTTTTAAAGACATTGGAACAAAACCCTCCCCCAAAGAAGCCTTCGGTGTCGGTGTTGATCAACTGTGGCTTTTTGGAAAGCGGTCAAAATGATGTAGCGGTAGACATGGTTCGCCTTTTTTGCCGGAAAAATGGGTATCCTTTTGGCTGTGTACTGAAGATCGGAAGCGGAGAAGCTATTTTGGATACGCCGTTTCGTATTCTGGCAATTCGGAAAATCAAGGCGCTTTCCAAGGGAGTGCAAAAGGGAGAGCATAAAGCTTTTAAAGTCAGCATGCCGTTATCCCGCAAGATGTTCATAAAAGCATCTACCTCTTACTGGATTCGTTACGGGCAGAAAAACAATGTTACCAGAGAGCAGATGGCGACGCTGAATATTGAAGATCAATAAAAGTATGACAGGAGGCATTCATAGAAACTCTTTTTTCTCTGCTGCAGCGCCCCGTTTTATGGGAGAGAAGCGCGGCCCCCTTTTGGGATGATGAACACATTTCGAAAAGCATGCTTTCGGCCCATTTGGATCCGAACACCGATGCCGCCAGCCGGCGGCCGGAGATTATCGCAAACTCAGCAGAATTTCTTTCTTCCTTTTTCCCCGAAACGGCCGGATTTTGGATTTGGGCTGCGGTCCGGGGTTGTATACCAGGCTGTGGTCGGAAGCGGGATATGCTGTGACCGGCGTGAATTTGTCAAAACGGTCGCTGGCTTATGCCCGTACGAAGGATCATAAGACCACCTATCTGCTGCAAAATTATTTGCGGTTAGATGTGAATGAAACCTTTGATGCTGTGACGTTGATCTACTGTGATTATGCGGCGTTGACCCCGAAGGAACGAAAGACGCTTTTGGAGCAGGTTTGCCGTGTCTTGAAGTCCGGCGGACGGCTGATTTTCGATGTATTTACCCATCGCCATTTTCAGCAGAAAAAGGAGAAGAAGGTCTGGTCGTTTTGTGATCAGGGAGGATTTTGGAGCAATTTGCCGTATCTTTGCCTGGAGGCGACATATCTGTATGAGAGCAAAATGGTTTCAGCAGACCGGTATGTGGTGATAACAAACGGCAAGATTTCCGACTATATCTTATGGGACACCGCTTATTGTCCGGAAAGCTTAAAAGAAGAGACTGTACCAGCAGGGTTTCGGATAGACGCTTTATTTGACGATATCTGCGGTGCACCCTTTACCGGGTATGAGGATACCCTTTGCGCGGTGCTGTCGAAAGAGGAAAAACGCCTTTAAACCAGGGCGTTTTTCGCTTTTTTTCTTTGTTTTTTCTCAAAGGCTGGACAAAAGAAAAGGGGTATGATACACTGTAAATCGTTTCGTGAGAAAGCAAATGGGACAAAATCAGGCGGAGATTCCGCGGCATCGAGGGATACTATGATCCGGATCATTACAAAAAAATGTGTTTCGTTTATGCAAAAAGAGGTGGTACTGTGTGTTGCTGTACTATGTGCCGCCATTTCTTTTTTCTTTTCGCCGCCCCGTAAGGAAGTCCTTTCCTATATCGACTGGAATACGCTGGCGCTTTTGTTTGCCTTAATGGCGGTGATGAAAGGATTTCAGCAGGCGGGACTGTTCGGCTATTTGGGAAGCCGGCTGCTCAAGCGGACAAAAAGCACCAAAACCATGCTTTTGGTGCTGGTGTTTTTGCCCTTTGTGTTCAGCATGGTGATCACCAACGACGTTTCCCTTATCACCTTTGTGCCTTTTTCCCTTATCGTACTGCGGATGGCGGATATGGAGCGGTATGCGGTGCTGCTTGTGGTGCTGCAAACTGCTGCCGCTAATTTGGGGAGTATGCTCACTCCCATGGGAAATCCCCAAAATCTGTATCTCTACGCCCAGTCAGAGATGAATTTTTTTGCCTTTTGCGGGCTGATGCTTCCTTATGTGGCAATTTCCGGCATTTGTTTGGCGGCTTTGGTTTTCTTCCGGAAATCTTCGGGCATTAAACCGGTCAACGTTTCTGTTCCCTTTCGGGGGATTCGGAGCATTGCGGTGTATGCAGCCGGGTTTGTCCTTTGCCTTTTGGCGCTGTTTGATCTGATTCCCCCTCTGGCGGCAGCGGGGGTGATCGCGGCCTTTTTTTTCATTACCGACCGAAAGCTTCTCGCATCCCTGGATTATGCCCTTTTGGGGACTTTTATCGCTTTCTTCCTTTTTATTGGAAACATTGCCGGGATCGAAAGCTTTACCTCTTTTCTGTCCACCGCTTTGCATGGATATGTGGTGCCGGTGTCGGTGTTGGCAAGCCAGATCATCAGCAACGTTCCGGCGGCGCTTTTGCTTTCCGGCTTTACAACGCAGTGGAGCGGCCTGATCGTGGGCTGCAATTTGGGAGGGCTTGGGACGCTGATTGCTTCCATGGCGAGCCTCATTTCCTACAAAGCCATTTCCAAGGAACATCCAGGAGAGCGCAAACGATATTTTTTCTGGTTTACCCTTTGCAATATTGGACTTCTTTTGGTTTTACTCCTTTTTTATTTTCTTTGGGGCACAATATCCTAAGACGGCGTTTTCAAAACGCCGTCTTTTTTTTTAGAGGAAACAAAACATTTGACAAACCGGGAAAATTTGTTTTATAATAAACGATATGGCCCGCTTCGGTTTGAAGGGGAGGGCCGCATCTATGAAAAAATGAGGTGTTATCTTTGGAAACAGCATCAAGGACAAGGCAAGGGGTTTGGAACCCCGTCTTTATCAGCGTCTTTATCACCAACATTTGCATCAATATGGGACAGCAGATGATGAACACGCTCATCCCCAAATTTGCCGATTATTTGGGGGCGACAGCGTCTGTTGTAGGTACCGTGACCAGTATGTTTGCGGTGACCGCTCTGGCGATTCGTCCCTTTTCCGGACCGGCTTTTGACAGCTTTTCGAAAAAACGGCTTTTGATGATCGCGGTGGCGGATATTTTCCTCTCCTTTTTGATCTACAGCGTTGCCCAGTCGGTTCCCCTTTTGATCATCGCCCGGTTGATCCAGGGGTTAGGAGCAGGATGTGTTTCTCCTCTCTGTTTGGCTATGGCGGGAGATTCCCTTCCGGAAAATGCTATGGGACGGGGGATCGGGATCTTTACTCTGGCGCAGGCAGTGGCGCAGGCGATCGGCCCCAACATTGGCCTTTCCCTTTGCGACAAGATCGGATACAATTATACCTTTGCGGTGGGCGCCTGCGTTATGGCGGCGGCGTTTGTGGTGTCTTGCCTGATGAAAGAAGCAAACAGCGATATGCCCAGACTTCCGTATCGGATCACCTTCAATCGTATGATCGCCAAAGAAGCCATCCCAAGCTCCCTTTTGCTTCTCTTTTTAGGTATGGCATTTTCCTGTATCAGCTCCTTCCTCGCCATTTACGGGGCGCTGCGGGGTGTCAAAGAGATCGGACTGTATTTTACCGTCTACGCGGGAATGCTTTTGCTGACCCGTCCCATTGCGGGAAATATCACCGACCGGTTTGGTTTTGACAAGGTGATCGTTCCGGGGATCTGCTTTTTCGGCATCTCCTTTTTGATCATCAGCTTTTCTCAGACCCTTGTGAGCTTTTTGATCGCGGGTGCGGTAGGCGCTTTCGGCTACGGCGCCTGCCAGCCGGCGATCCAGGCGTTAAGTATCAAACGGGTGCCCAAGGAAAAACGGGGCGCCGGTACATCCACGAACTATATGTGTATGGATATTGGTGTGCTTTGCGGGCCTCTTCTTTCCGGTTATATCATCGAAGCGTGCCTGGGACTGGGTATGGAGGAAGTCGCCGCGTACTCTTCTATGTACCGGCTGATGCTGATCCCCATGGGAATTGCCCTTTTGTATTTCTTGCTGACCAAGAAAAAACTGTTTGGCCTTTAATAGAATGAAACCATAATAACGTATGCTTTCGAAAGGAGGAAACCAGTGAACGGAGTATTTTGGGCTTCTTTTGGCGCAGGTTTTACCTTTTTGATGACGGCGCTTGGTGCGTCGATGGTGTTTTTCTTCCGAAACAAAACCAATACCGAGATCCAGCGGGTGTTTTTGGGCTTTGCCGCAGGGGTAATGACTGCGGCGTCGGTTTGGAGCCTTTTGATCCCCGCTATTGAAGAAGCCCAAAGCGCAGGGATGATCCCGGTTCTTCCGGCGGTAGGAGGCTTTGTCTTAGGCGTCTTCTTTTTGCTTTTGATGGACCGTCTGATCCCTCATCTCCATCCCGACGCGGCGAACCCCGAGGGAAGACCGTCTTCTTTGAAACGATCTACTTTGATGGTGCTGGCGGTGACGCTCCATAACATTCCCGAGGGAATGGCGGTGGGCCTTTCCTTTGGTATCGCGGCCCAGCACGGGGGCGATATTTCCGCTATGAGCGGAGCGATCGCGTTGGCTATCGGTATGGGGATCCAGAATTTTCCCGAGGGCGCCGCGGTTTCTCTCCCCTTGCGGCAGGAAGGCATGTCTTCGGTAAAAGCATTTATCTACGGAGCGCTGTCCGGCGCGGTGGAGCTGATTTTCGGCGTGCTGGCGGTTTTGATCAGCGGATTTGTAAGCCCCTTGATGCCATGGTTTCTTTCCTTCGCCGCGGGTGCGATGATGTATGTGGTAGTGGAAGAGTTGATCCCCGAGGCTCATTTGGGGGAGCATTCCCACACCGGGACCCTCAGCGTGATGGCGGGGTTTGTAGTGATGATGCTGCTGGATGTGGCGTTGGGATAAAAAGAGAGCGGATTTCCGCTCTCTTTTTTTGTATGCCTATTCGTTAGGACTTGGAAGGAAATGTCCATGTTATCCGGAAAATTGCACAAGGAATGGAAAGTTTTGATAGGTAAAGCGTATAAATTCAGGGAAAGGTATGGAAATGTCCATTCTTTTGTGGTACAATGTTTGCAAACATAGTTACCAATATTCTGTGCAATAAAAGGAGGTCAAATATGTTTCCTAAAAAATTAGTGAAACAGGTCATCTGCGATTACGATAATCCCATCGTAGAGACCAAAGCGGGAAAACTTCGCGGCGTTATTGTAGACGGGACCTATATCTTCCGTGGAATTAAATACGCCGATGCCGAGCGGTTCCATATGCCAAAGCCTGTGGCGCCCTGGGATGGGATCAAAGACGCGATCATGTTCGGTCCGGTGTGCATGGAGATCAGCACCCCTATCGCCCATGACGCTTACAATGTTCCCCATTTCTATTTTCCTCAGGACGAAAACTGCCAGTACTTAAACGTCTGGACCCAGTCCATTGACAAAAGTGCCAAAAAGCCGGTCATGGTTTGGATCCATGGCGGCGGATTCGCCACCGGTTCCTCGGTGGAGCTTTACGCTTATGACGGCGAAGAGCTTTCGGTGTTCGGCGACGTAGTGGTAGTGTCGTTAAACCATCGCTTAAACTGCATCGGTTATTTGGACCTTTCCGATTACGGCGAGGAGTACAAGTATTCCGGAAACGTCGGTATGGCGGATATCGTCGAAGCGTTAAAGTGGATCAAGGAAAACATTGCGGCATTTGGCGGTGACCCGAATAATGTGACCATTATGGGTCAGTCCGGCGGCGGCATGAAGGTTTCCTCTCTTCTTCAGATGCCTGCGGCGGATGGCTTATACCATAAAGCGTCCATTCAAAGCGGCTTAATGTACAAAGGAAAAGACATTTTGCCGGAACAGTCCAAAGCCTTTGCCGCAAAAGTTGTGGCAAATCTGGGATTGGATCAGGGAAGCATCAAAGAGATCGAAAAGATTCCCTACTTTAAGTTAGCGCGCGCCGTGATGCAGGTCCAGGCGGACCAGGGCGCCGGTGCGGGTATGATGAGCTTAGGTCCGGTCAAGGACGACGATTATTACTTTGGATACGGCCCTCTCAACGGCTTCAGAGAGGAGACCAAGAACATCCCCATTTTGGTAGGCTCGGTATTGGGTGAGTTTACCAATAACTTTAATATCGAACTGGCTCCCGGCGAGAAAAACAAATGGGATGACGCTTTAAAGGCGAGGCTGTTCAAAGAAAGATTAGGCGATCAGGCGGACGCCATCGTCGAAGAGTTTAAAAAGGCGTATCCCGATCGGAACACGGCGGACGTGTTGTTCATCGATAAGAACGTGCGTCTGGCATGTATGGAATACACCGAGGGACGGGCTGTAAACGGCTGCGCGCCTACCTATTTGTGGCTGTTCAATCTGGAATGCCCCTTAAACGGCGGTACCATTCCCTGGCATAACGCGGAAGAGGCGTATATGTTCCATAACGCCGAATACTTAGAGGCATCTTACATTCCCGGCGTTTCCGAGAATCTGCAAAACCTGATGACCGGCGCGTGGGTTTCCTTTGCCTATTACGGCGACCCCAATAAGGCGAGAAACCTCCCCTTGTGGAAGCCGGTGGAAAAGGGCGTTTATCATACGATGATCTTTGATGCTGAAACCAAGAGTGCTTGTAACCACGATACCAAGCTGATGAATATGCTTCCCGATGCCGATACCACCAACCGGGGACCGCGCAGACGGGCTCCGATCCTGGGCGGCGGACCGAGACAGTCGACTTGATAAACCATAAAAATAGGAGGATACAGCGTTATGTTTATGAGAAAACTCACAAGCCAAGTGGTCTGCACCTATGATGATCCAGTCGCGCAGACCAAACGCGGCAAGGTAAGAGGCGTAAAGATCGACTCCACCTATATTTTCCGCGGCGTCAAGTACGCCGACGCCAAGCGGTTTCATCTTCCTACGGCGGTAGAGCCCTGGGAAGGTGTAAAAGAGGCGTTAAACTACGGGTACTGCTGCCCGGAGCTCAACACTCCCGTTCCCCCCGACGCCTACCTCGATCCCCATTTTTACTATCCCCAGGATGAAAACTGCCAGTACTTAAACGTCTGGACCCAGTCGCTGGACGAAAACGCCAAAAAGCCGGTCATGGTCTGGATGCATGGCGGCGGATGGTTTATGGGCTCCAGCGTAGAGATCTATTCCTACGACGGCGAAAACCTTTCGGCGTTTGGCGATGTGGTGGTGGTGTCTTTAAATCACCGCACCAATATTCTGGGTTTTATGGATCTTTCCGCTTACGGTGATGAATACAAGTACTCCGCCAACTGCGGTCTGGCTGACCTGGTCGCGGCGCTGAAATGGGTGAAAGAGAATATCGCGGCGTTTGGAGGAGACCCGGATAATGTGACCATTATGGGTCAGTCCGGCGGCGGCGCCAAGGTTCTTTCTATGCTCTCCACTCCCTCGGCTTACGGACTGGTCCAAAAGGTCATTATGCAGTCCGGCGGTCCCACCGGCAGAAAGGATGATGACGCCAAAGCCAATGCCCTTCGGTTTACCGAAGAAGTGATGAAAAACCTCGGCCTCACCAAAGAGACCTTTAAGGAAATCGAAACGGTTCATTTCTATGATCTGGCTGAGGCAGCGAAAAAGGCTATCGCCGATCTTGGAAAAGAGGGGATCACCATCAACTGGGGTCCTCAGTACGACGGCGATTTCTACTTAGGCCACCCGTTGGTTTACGGGTTCCAGGAGGAAACCAAAAACGTTCCCATCTTAGGCGGATCGGTTATGGGTGAATTTACCTCCAACGCATTGAGAAGCCCTCTGCAAAGCAGCAAAAACAGCTGGGACGACGAGACCAAGATGAAGCTCCTCAAAGAGAAATTCGGAGACGACGCCGAAGCGATCGTAGAGGAATTCAAAAAGGCATATCCGGAGAAAAACTATGTGGACGTAATGTTTATGGACGTCAATCTCCGGAAAGGGTTTATGGAATTTTGCAAGGCGAAAGCCGCTTACGGCGGTGCGCCTATCTATAACTGGTTATTTAACTTCGAGTCTCCCTATAAAGGCGGCGGCGTCGCATGGCATAATTCGGAGGAACCCTTTATGTTCCATAACGCCGACTGCATCGAGACCGCCTATGTTCCCGGCGTCTCCGAAAAGCTTCAGGATCAGATGGCGGGCGCGTGGGTCGCTTTTGCCAGGACGGGTGATCCCAACCACGATCTTATCCCCGAGTGGAAGCCGGTGACCCCCGATACGGTCAACACCCTGATCTTTGACCGGGAGTGCCGTTTGGGCGTAGACCACGACAAAAAGCTTACTGCTCTCATTCCCGATCTGGGCTTGTTTGGCGGAAGAAAATAATGATCTGACACAGGCGGGGGATTCCCCCTGCCTTCCAACAGGAGGGTTTCATATGTTTCCAAAAAAATTAACGAAACAGGTCATCTGTGATTACGATAATCCCATCGTAGAGACCAAAGCGGGAAAGCTTCGGGGTGTGATTGTTGACGGGACCTATATTTTCCGGGGCATCAAATACGCTGATGCGGAGCGGTTTCAAATGCCTAAACCGGTGGCTTCTTGGGACGGAATCAAGGACGCGATTATGTTCGGCCCGGTTTGTATGGAAATTCAAACCGATATCGCCCATGACGCGTATAACGTTCCTCATTTCTACTTCCCCCAGGATGAAAACTGCCAGTACTTGAATGTTTGGACCCAGTCTATCAACGATACAAACCGGAAAAAACCGGTTATGGTATGGATCCATGGCGGCGGTTTCGCCACCGGTTCTTCGGTAGAGCTTTACGCCTATGACGGCGAGGAGCTTTCGGTATTCGGCGACGTGGTCGTGGTTTCTTTGAACCACCGGCTCAACGTGCTGGGCTTTTTGGATGTTTCCGGCTACGGCGACGAATACAAGTATTCCGGCAATGTGGGTATGGCGGATATCGTCGAAGCGCTCAAATGGATCAAGGAAAATATCTCGAAGTTCGGCGGCGATCCGGATAACGTGACCATCATGGGTCAGTCCGGCGGCGGCGGAAAGGTCGCGGCTTTGCTCCAAATCCCCGCGGCGGACGGCCTGTTCCATAAAGCGGTGATTCAAAGCGGCGTAACGGCGGGCGGACGGTTAGTCAAACAGGAAGATGCCAAAGAGTACGCGGATTTGGTAGTCGAAGCCCTCGGCCTTACCAAAGAGACCTTTAAGGACAACATTGCTTCGATTCCTTACTTTAAGCTTGCGAGAGCGACCCAGGAGGCTTCTGCGAAGCTTGCGGAAAAGGGAAAGAGCGTGGGCTGGGCCCCCGTTTATGATGACGACTACTACAAAGGAACCGCTACCATTACGGGATTCCGCGAGGAAACCAAAAAGATTCCTATGATGGTAGGCTCTTTGCTGGGAGAGTTTTCCAATAACTTTATCTTCGAGCCGGCGCCCGGAAGCAAGAACAGCTGGAGCGAAGAGCTGAAACAAAAACTGTTCAAGGAAAAATTCGGCGATAAGGCCGACGAGATTGTCGCCGCCTTCAAAAAGGCGTATCCCGATAAAAATACCGCCGACGTGCTGTTTGTGGACCAGACGTTCCGCAAAGGTGTTTTGGAATATGTGGCAAAACGGGTGGAAGCAGGCTGCGCCGATATCTACGAGTGGATGTTCAATTTAGAGTGCCCGTTAAACGACGGAACGTTAGCGTGGCATAACGCCGAGGAAGCGTATATGTTCCATAACGCCGAATACTTAGAGGCGTCTTATATTCCCGGTGTTTCCGAATGGCTCCAGGATGTTATGACCGGCGCGTGGGTGTCCTTCGCCCGTTACGGCGATCCCAACAAGGCAAGAAATCTGCCCCTTTGGACGCCGGCGAAACCGGGTCGTCACGACGTGATGATCTTCGACCGGAAGGTGGGTATGGTTACCGACCACGACAAGGAACTGATGGAAGCGCTGCCAACGGTCAATGGTTTCGGCTTTAAGCTTGGAAACCGGGGCGGCGACGGAAAACCGAGACTGGGCGGCGGCCCCAGACAATCCACTTGATGAAGGGAGAACAGTAGATTATGTTTATGAGAAAACTCACAAGCCAGGTCGTCTGCACCTATGACGATCCGGTGGTGGAAACCAAACAGGGAAAGCTCAGAGGGCTTAAAATCGATTCCACCTATATTTTCCGGGGCGTCAAATACGCCGACGCCGAGCGGTTCCATTTCCCCAAACCTCCGGCAAGCTGGGAAGGGGTCAAAGAAGCGATTACTTACGGCTACTGCTGCCCGGAAATCAATACCCCGGTGCCCCACGACGCCTATAACGTTCCCCATTTCTGGTTCCCCCAGGATGAGAACTGCCAGTATTTGAACATCTGGACCCAGTCTTTGGACAAAAACGCCAAAAAGCCGGTCATGATCTGGATGCATGGCGGCGGATGGTTTTCCGGTTCTTCGGTAGAGATCTACTCCTACGACGGCGAAAACCTCTCGATTTTCGGCGACGTGGTGGTGGTTTCCTTGAACCACCGGCTCAACGTGCTGGGCTTTTTGGATCTTTCCGCTTACGGCGACGAGTATAAGTATTCCGCTAACTGCGGTTTGGCCGACCTGGTCGCGGCGCTAAAATGGGTCAACGAAAACATCGCGGCATTTGGCGGCGATCCCGATAATGTAACCATTATGGGACAGTCCGGCGGCGGCGCCAAGGTACTTTCCATGCTCCAGACGCCCGCGGCGGACGGGTTGTTCCACAGAGGGATCATGCAGTCCGGCGGTCCTACCGGCGGTGCCGCGAAAAACGAAAAAGAGATCGCTTTGCGCATGGCGGATCTGGTGCTGCAATTTTTGGACATCACTCCCGACCGGGTCAAAGAGATCGAAACGGTTCATTATTACGATCTGGCGGAAGCGGCGGCGCAAGCCCTTTATGTCATTAACGAAGAGTACGGCACCAGCTATAACTGGGGCCCCCAGACGGATATGGATTACT
>CALWZB010000111.1 GCA_944385915.1 uncultured Clostridia bacterium
AGGGACATTGGAAAAAAGCCCCGCGCCGATCCCTCGAATGATGCCCAGAAGATAAAACATCCAAAGGGTATTGCTAAACGCCATCCCCGCAGTCGCCAGCGTTGCGGCCGCTACACCGGCGATCAGAAGAAGCTTGTAAGAGACCCTTCGCATCAGTCTTGGGACAAAAAGGGATGTCACCGCGGTGGCGATCAGGGATAACGTCGCATGAAGGGCAAAGGATCCCCGCAGTACCCCAAGGCTTTCCGATACCGGCGCGTAGAAAACACCGGTGCAGTTGACGCAGATTCCAATAGAGCTTGCTGCCATCCCGCAAAGAAGGACGACCAAAAGGCCATAGCGGAACGTTTTTTGTTTTGTCTTCAATGTTTTCACCCTGTCTTTCTGTGCTTTTATCATAAACATAGATAGAAAAAAAGTCTACCGATTTCCAAAATCTGGAAATGGTGGTATACTCAAAATAAAGGAGGGGGTAAGCTATGATTTACGGGAAATTTCCGGTCACCTTTTTAAGTGCGGCTGCCAGTGAGAAACCGGGCTCTACCAACAGCATCATTGCCGGATTTATTTTGGAGGACCCGGTCAAGGTGCAGAATATGGGGATCCGGGAACTGGCGAAGGCGTGCCACATCTCTCTAAGCTCCGTTTCCCGTTTTTGCAAGGAGATCGGCCTGGACAGCTACGCGGAGCTTCGGGAGATCCTTTCGGCGCCCAATGAATTTGAGGCTTTTTCCCAGGCGAAAACCACCAGAGAACGTATGGACTGTACCGCCGACGAAATGATCCGAAGTATTGAACTGGTCCGGCATTCGGTGGACCCCAACCAGATTTCAAAGCTGTGTCAGGAGATCGCCCGGTATCGCAAGGTGGCGGTGTTCGGCCTGCTAAAAGCGGAGGCCGCGGCTATTGACCTGCAATGTGATCTTCTCACTCTCGGCAAACAGGTCTACACCCATTTTTCCTATCCTCAGCAGATGGAATATATCCTTTCCGCGGGGAAAGAGGATCTGATCGTCCTTTTTTCGTGCACCGGAGCTTATTTTGACTATCCGGATCTGCGGGGATTCTCCCAAAGGCTCAAACCGCCCCGGATCTGGATGGTGTCCGGAGAAAAACGGTCCTACCCATTCTTTGTGGACGAGGTCTTGCTTTTCGATTCTTCCCAAAGTCAGGGCGGGCACCCTTATCAGCTTCAGACGGTCGCCAGCTTTATTGCCCAGGAGTACGCCAGGATCAAACCGGCTCCGTAAAAAAACGGCATGCCAAAGGGTATGCCGTTTTGGATTTGTTATTTTTCTTCGAAAAATTCGATGACTTCGCCGCTGAGACCTTTGACAAACGCGATCTTCACCGGAAGGGTTCCTGCCAGTACCATATCTTTGGGCTCCATCTGGGTAGTGGCGCCAGCCTGGATCGCCGCCGCATAGGCTTCGTCGCAGTTATCGGTGCGCAGAGCCAGGTGGGGGTATTTGGGGTTTACGCTTTCATCGTAGTTTCCCGAGGAAAAGACTTCTAAAATGGTGCCGTCTCCGATATCCAGCATCGCGGTCTTTCTTTCGTCTCCCCAGCTTCTTACCATCTTGCATCCCAGGCCGTCCATATAAAAAGCCAGGGTCTTTTCAAAATCAGCCGCTTCCAAAGCGATATGATGTACGCCAAGTTTCATCAGTAAATACCTCCTTTTTTAACCTCATTCTACAAAGATTTAGTCAAAAAGTCAAGAGAAAACAGCGGGATTTGAAAAGGATCTTTCGTTTGGAGACAGCAAAAGAGCGCTTCAAAAAGACGAAGCGCTCTTTTTTCATTTAGGGGATCCAGACACCGTCGGGACCGATTTGATAGCCGTCGATCACTGTGCTGTAAGCCATATCGCCGTTGCCCGGCATCAGGTAGTACCATTTCCCACGGTCCAAAAGCCATCCGGTTTTCATGACTCCGGTTTCGGTAAGGTAGTACCATTTGCCATTATACAGCGCCCAGCTGCTTTTCGCCATACTGCCGCTTCCCCAGTAATAGTACCAGCTTCCGTTTTTTAACAGCCATCCGGTCCACATCTTTCCGTTGGAAGGATTCAAGTAATATTCTTTCCCGTCGGAATCGGTAAAATGACCGGTTTTCATCAAACCGCTGGTTTCAAAATAGTACCAGATATTGTCGATCTTTCTCCATCCGGAAGCATATTTCCCGTTGGAAAGAAGGAATTTCCAGCTTCCGTCAGAAAGCTTCTGCCATTGGCCGGACCGGTCAGCGGGAGAATACTGGAAAACGATGGGTTGGCTGTTTCCCGGATCGGTAGGCGTACTTCCCTCCGGTGTGGATGGGGAAGAGGTTTTGTAAACAGAAGTCAGGTAGTCGGCAAGACCGGGGATGGAGCGCAAAAACTGATACCGGAAATGGACTTCGCCGGAAACATTGGCGGTCTTCAAATTCAGCTGATGCTGGCGGTCCAGTTCGGCGATGCCATACCATGGGCTGGCAGAAGAACTGTTGTTGAGCTTGTAATCGGCAAGCCCGATATACAGCTTGACGTCGGTTCCTTCTACCACATCGGACCACCACTTCACCAGAATGCTGTAATCCGAACCGCTTTGTCCAATGTACCAATAGATCTGGGGACAGATGTAATCGATGATCCCTTCCTTGACCCAGTAACGGCTGTCGGCGTAATGGGAGAAGTAGCTTTCCGAGCCGTTGGTGTCGCTTCCGTTTGCCATATTCTTTTTATTGGCCCAGATTCCCGCCGGGCTGATGCCGAAGGAAAGGTCGGGGTCGATTTGGTGGAGTGTGGTATCCAGAGCGCGCACCAGAGTGTTGACGTTATTTCGTCTCCAGTCAGAGATGTTGGAAAATCCGCTTCCGTATTTTTGATAAGTAGCCGCGTCGTTGAAATTGGTTCCGGGGTAGAAATAGTCATCGAGGTGGATCCCGTCTACATCGTAATTTCTGACGATCTCCGCCGTGGCGTTTACGATCAGCTTTTGCACCTCGGGGATCCCCGGGTCGAAGTAGTAGCCGCCGTCACTGTAAGGAACCACATATTCGGGATGGACTTTGGCGGGATGATCAAAGGTCAGGGACGCAAAATCAGAAGCACTTTTGGTGATCCGGTAAGGGTTGATCCAGGCGTGGAGCTTTAATCCCAGCTCGTGGGCTTTTTCCACCCAGTATTCCAAAGGGTCAAATCCTCCCGAAGGCGCCACACCCTGGGTCCCGGTGAGATACCGGCTGTACGGGAAATATTCCGAGGGATAAAAGGAATCCGCGCACGGCCGAACCTGTAAAATGACATCGGTAAATCCCATGTCTTTGGAATTTTGTAAAATCTCGTCCGCTTCTTCCTTCAAAGTGGACGCGTTGGTAGTAGGGGTTGACGGGTAATCCAAATTGAAAACCGTCGAGACCCAAACCGCTTTCATTTCGATGTCGGCAGCAGCCGCTTTCTCCCCGTCAAACAGCATAAACGCTGCTGAAAAGAAAACTGCAGCCAGCAAAAGAGCAAGTTTCTTCATCTTTTCTCCTTCCGTTTAGCAAAAGTGACAAATTTCACTCCTACAGTATACCATAGTCTTTTTTTTGTTGCAACCGGAGAAATGTGGAAAAGACGGCAAAATGAATTGTGTTTTTTTTCAAAATATGATAAACTGTAGGAGTTGCCTTTTACGCTAAAATGTGGTAAACTATGTAAGGCACTTTAAAGCGCAAAAGCAGAGAGGAAGTATACTATGTTTTTCCAAAAAGAAATTGAGACGATGAATCGAAAGGATCTGGAAGCGCTCCAGCTGGAGCGGCTCAAACGGATCGTACAATATTGCTATGACAACGTTCCTTTTTATCATCAGCGTCTCACCGAGGCGAAGGTGACCGCGGATAAAATCAGGACGCTTTCGGATATTCAATACATACCTCCCACCACCAAGGCGGATATTCGGGATACCTATCCTTTCGGACTGTTCGCGAAGCCGTTAAAGGATATGGTCCGGATCCATGCATCCTCGGGTACTACCGGAAAACCGACGGTGGTAGGGTACACAAGAAACGATCTGGATATGTGGAGCGATGTGGTGGCGCGCCTTTGCGTCGCCGCGGGAGCCACCGACGAGGACATCGTCCAGATCTCTTTTGGCTACGGGCTGTTTACCGGCGCACTGGGGCTTCATTACGGGCTGGAAAAGATCGGCGCTACCGTTATCCCCGTTTCCAGCGGCAACACCGAAAAGCAGGTCATGCTGCTAAACGATTTTGGGGTCACGGCTTTGGTGAGCACACCCTCCTATGCGCTGTATATGAGTGAGGTAGCGAGAGAAAAGGGCTACGATGTCGACCAGTTCAAGCTTCGTTTGGGACTGTTTGGCTCGGAAGGCTGTACGCCGGAGATGCGCTCCCAGGTGGAAAAGGGCTTCCATCTTTTCGCCACCGATAACTATGGTATGAGCGAGTTGATCGGTCCCGGTGTTTCGGGAGAATGTGAGTACCGGGACGGGCTGCATTTTGCCGAGGATCATTTCCTTCCCGAGGTCGTCGACCCCAATACCTTGGAGCATAAGCAGGAAGGGGAGATCGGTGAGCTGATTGTAACAACCCTGACCAAGGAGGGGATCCCTCTGCTCCGTTACCGGACCAAGGATCTAACGCGGCTTAACTACAGTCCATGTAAATGCGGCCGGACCCATGTCCGTATGGACAAGGTCATGGGCCGAAGCGACGATATGTTAAAGATCCGGGGCGTCAACGTCTTTCCTTCCCAGATCGAAAGCGTTTTGGTCTCTATGCCTCAAATCGGCGCCCATTATCAGCTGATCGTTCGCCGGGAGGGTTTTTCCGATACGTTAGAGGTCAAGGTGGAGCTAGTGGACAGCTCTCTTCTCGATAAATTTGAGGCGCTGGAAAATCTCCAGAAGAAGGTCGCGGGAAATCTTCGCACCGTTTTGGGTATCCAGGCGAAGGTGACCCTTTGCGAGCCCAAATCGTTAGAGCGGTTCCAGGGAAAAGCCCAGCGGATCGTCGATTTGAGAAATACCGGAAAATGACCCTTGGAAAACAACTTTGAATTAAACAGAAGGTGGGATTTCATTGAAACAGTTGATGCTTGGAAATGAGGCGGTAGCCAGAGGGCTTTACGAGGCCGGAGTGGCGGTCGTCTCCAGTTATCCGGGAACGCCCAGTACCGAAATCACCGAGTACGCGGCCAAGTACCCGGAGGTTTATGCCGAATGGGCGCCCAATGAGAAGGTGGCGGTTGAGGTTGCCATCGGTGCTTCCATCGGCGGAAGACGTTCCTTCAGCGCTATGAAGCATGTAGGTATGAATGTGGCGGCGGATCCTTTGTTTACCGCTTCCTATACCGGAGTTAACGCGGGACTGGTCATTGCCGTAGCAGACGACCCGTCTATGCATTCCTCTCAAAATGAACAGGATTCCAGACATTACGCCATTGCTTCGAAGCTCCCCATGGTGGAGCCCGCCGATTCCAAAGAGTGTCTCGAGTATGTAAAGCTTGCGTATCTTCTTTCGGAGCAGTATGACACGCCGGTTTTGTTTCGCACCTCTACCCGGATCGCCCATTCCCAGAGCTTAGTGGAGTTAAGCGATCGGGAAGAGCTTCCTTTGAAAGCCTATGAGAAAAATCCGGCGAAGTATGTTATGATGCCGGCCTACGCCAAGCCCAAACACAATGTGGTGGAAAAACGGATGGAGGATCTCGCCGCTTATGCCGAGACGACGCCCTTAAACCAGATCTTCTGGGGGGATAAAAAGATCGGCATCATTGCCGCCGGTACCACCTACCAGTACGCCAGAGAGGTTATGGGGGACAAGGCGTCTTATCTGAAGTTAGGGCTTATCAATCCCCTTCCCGTCAAGCTTATCGCGGATTTCGCCAAAGAGGTGGAGACCCTTTATGTAATCGAAGAGCTGGACGATATCATCGAGACCCATTGCAAAAAACACGGCATTTCGGTCATCGGCAAGGAGCTGTTCCCATGGATCGGCGAATTTTCCCAGCGTCTCATCTCCGAAAAACTTCTTGGAAAGACGCCGGAGTATGTGGACTTCCCCGAGACGATCCCCGCGCGTCCTCCCGTGATGTGCGCCGGATGTCCTCACCGCGGATTGTTTTACGCGCTCAAAAAGCTGGGCCTGACGGTGTTTGGCGATATCGGATGCTACACCCTCGGCGCGTCGGCGCCTCTTTCGGCGATGGATACTACCGTCTGTATGGGCGCTTCGATTTCGGGACTGCATGGTTTCAACTTGGCGAGAAAAGAAGAAAGCGAAGGAAAAAGCGTCGCGGTGATCGGCGATTCTACCTTTGTTCATTCCGGCGTAACGGGGCTGATGAATATTGCCTATAACGGCACCAATTCCACCGTTATTGTTTTGGATAACTCCATTACCGGTATGACGGGGCATCAGCAAAATCCCACCACCGGTTATACCTTAAAAGGGGATCCTACCGCCAAGATCAGCATTGAAAAGCTCTGTGAAGCTATCGGCATCCGGCGGGTAAGGATCGTAGATCCCTATGAGCTGAAAAACACCATAGAGGCCATCAAAGAAGAGGTCGCGGCCGATGAGCCTTCCGTTGTGATCTCCCGCCGCCCCTGCGCGCTGTTAAAATATGTAAAGCATAAAGCGCCGCTGAAGGTGGATCCGGAAAAATGCAAGGGCTGTAAATCCTGTCTCGGGATCGGTTGTCCCGCCATCAGCTTTGAGAACAAAAAAGCGGTGATCGACCATACCCAGTGTGTGGGCTGCGGCATTTGCAGCGAGCTTTGCGCCTTTTCGGCGATCACGGAGTAGGGAGGAGAGCATATGAAAAAAAGTGTTATGATCGTAGGCGTCGGCGGCCAGGGAACGCTGCTTGCCAGCCGTCTTCTGGGCGGTGTTGCCATGGACGCAGGTTACGATGTCAAGGTTTCCGAGGTCCACGGTATGTCCCAGCGGGGCGGCTCGGTAGTGACTTACGTCAAATTCGGCGACGAGCCGGTATATTCTCCGGTGATCAATGAAGGGGAAGCGGATGTGATCATCTCCTTCGAGCTTTTGGAGGGAGCGAGATGGCTTTCTTACCTGAAGAAAGGTGGAAAGCTTCTGGTCAACAGCCAGAAAATGGCGCCTATGCCGGTCATTACCGGTACGGCGGTCTACCCCGAGGGGATCGAGGAGAAGCTTGCGGCTGCCGGGGCGGATGTAACGGTGATCGACGCCCTTTCTTTGGCGGAGGAAGCGGGAAGCAGTAAAGCCACCAACGTGGTGCTGATGGGACTTGCGTCCAAATTTATGGGCTTTTCCGAGGAATCCTGGCAAAAGGCGATCGATACCTATGTGCCGGCAAAATTCCTGGATATGAATAAAAAAGCATTTGCTTTAGGGCAAAAAGCATAGTAAAGAAAAGGAAAGGATCATAGTAAGATGGGAAAGTATTACAATGAGGCGGTAGAGTGCATGCCGAGAGAAGAGCTTCGCGCGCTTCAAACCAAGCGGTTGATCGATACGGTGCACCGGGTCTACCAGAATGTTCCGTATTATCGGAATTTGATGGAGAAAAAAGGGGTAACCCCCGACGACATCCAGTCTCTCGAGGATCTTCATAAGCTTCCGTTTTTGACCAAGGACGACCTTCGGGACGCGTATCCTTATGGCCTTCTGGCCATGCCGTTAAGCGACTGCGTCCGGATCCAGTCCACTTCCGGCACCACCGGAAGGCGGGTTGTCGCCTTTTACACCCAGCATGACATCGACCTTTGGGACGAATGCTGCGCCAGAGCTATTGTCGCCGCGGGAGGCACCAAGGATGACGTTGTTCACGTTTGCTACGGCTACGGTCTTTTTACCGGCGGCCCCGGTTTAAACGGCGGCTCTCATAAGGTAGGATGCTTAACGCTTCCTATGTCCTCGGGAAATACCGACCGCCAGATTCAGTTTATGATCGATTTGCATTCCACCATTTTATGCTGCACCCCTTCTTACGCCGCCTATCTTGCGGAATCCATCTATGAGCGGGGACTGAGAGACCAGATCCATCTGAAAGCCGGTATTTTCGGCGCGGAGGCCTGGACTCAGGAGATGCGCCGGGATATCGAGGAAAAGCTTGGGATCAAGGCTTACGATATCTATGGATTGACGGAAATTTCCGGCCCCGGCGTTTCCTTTGAATGTGAGGAGCAAACCGGTATGCACATCAACGAGGACCATTTTATTGCGGAGATTATCGATCCGGTGACCGGGGAGGTACTGCCCGACGGAGAAAAAGGCGAGCTGGTCTTCACAAGCATCAGCAAAGAAGCTTTCCCGCTTTTACGGTACCGCACCAGAGATATCTGCGTACTGTCCCACGAAAAATGCTCCTGTGGCAGAACTCACGTCAAGATGAGCAAGCCCATGGGCAGAAGCGATGATATGCTTATCGTCAAGGGCGTCAACGTATTCCCCTCCCAGATCGAAACGGTGCTGCTGAATAAGGGTTATGCCGCCAACTACCAGATTTTGGTAGACCGTGTCAACCACAGCGACACCATTGAGGTCCAGGTGGAAATGATGCCGGAAATGTTCTCCGGTACCGTTGCCGACATCACCAACAAGGAGAAGGAACTGGTGGATGCCATGCGGGCGATGCTCGGTATTTATGTCCGGGTGAAGCTGGTGGAGCCGAAGACCATCGCCAGAAGCGAAGGCAAGGCAGTTCGCGTCATTGACAAACGGAAACTCATTGACTAACGGAAAGGAAGAGAACGATGATTATTAAACAGCTTTCCATTTTTGTAGAGAACACCAAAGGCCGTCTGGCGGACATCGCCGATATTTTAGCGAAAGAGAACATTGATATCCGTGCCCTTTGCGTCGCGGATACCAAGGATTTCGGGATTTTGCGGCTGATCGTCAATGATCCGGAAAAAGCGGCGGTCATCCTGAAGGAAAGTCACTGCACAGTTGCTTTGACCGAGGTTTTGACCATTAAGATCGAAGATAAGCCCGGCGGACTTGCCAAGCCCATTCGGATCCTTTCCGATCATGGCATCAACGTGGAGTACATGTACGCTTTCGTCTCCAAGGAGTTTGATTCCGCTTTCGTCATTTTGAGAGTGGAGGATAACGAGGCGGCGATCAAAGTGCTTTCGGACGCTGGTGTGACCTTAGTGTCCAGCAAGGAAATCTACGACATGTGATAATAGGCGCGAAAGGGTGGCCGGGATCCCGGTCACCCTTGAAATTTGTGGATTTTATTGACACCAAAAAGGAAACAAGATATAATAGAAAAGGCTTTCGGCGCCTCTTTTTCAGGGGAGAGCGCCGGATCTGAAAACCCAAAGATGGTTTGTTGAAAGGATGAAATATTATGCTGACTGCAGTAACCGGTATCAACTGGGGCGATGAGGGAAAGGGACGTATGGTGGACCTGCTGAGCGAGGAATACGATATCGTCGTTCGCTACCAGGGGGGCAATAACGCGGGTCATACTGTCAAAAATCCCAAGGGAAAGTTTGTTTTGAACCTGCTTCCTTCGGGTATTCTGCGCCCGAATGTGGTTTGTGTGATGGGAAATGGTATGGTAGTCGATCCGGATCACCTCACTAAGGAGATCCAGTCTCTTCGGGAGCAGGGCATCGAGATCACGCCGGAGAATCTGAAAATTTCCGATCGCGCTACCATCTGTATGCCGTTTCATGTGCTGCAGGATAAACTGGAGGAAATGCGTCTTTCCAAAACCGGCGCCCAGTTTGGCTCTACCCAGAGAGGTATTGCCTATGTTTACGGCGATAAGTATATGAAAAAGACCCTTCGGATGGGAGACCTTCTCCACTTGGATGATGCGGTGAAATCGCGGCTTGCAACCATCGTTGAGTCGAAAAATCTGATCATGGAAAATGTTTACCATGCCGAGCCTGTCGATCTGGAAGAAATGTGGGCATGGTGCCAGCGTCACGCCGAAACCTTCAAAGACTATATCTGCGACGCCGGAGCGTATCTGGATGAAGCAGATCGGGGCGGAAAGAAGATTTTGTTTGAAGCCCAGCTGGGCGCTTTGCGGGACGTGGATTTCGGTATCTACCCCTATTCTACCAGCTCCAACGTGATCGGTGCGTACGCTCCCATTGGAAGCGGACTTCCCGGACGAAAATTGGATAAATCCATCGGGATTATGAAGGCGTATTCATCCTGTGTCGGCGAAGGGCCCTTTGCCGCGGAGCTTGGAATGACCGAAGAGGAAAAGGATAAGCTTCGTGAGGTCGGGCATGAATACGGCGCGGCTACCGGACGTCCCCGCCGGGTAGGACCTTTTGATATCGTAGCGAGCCGGTACGGTGTAATGTGCCAGGGCGCCGACGAATTGGCGCTGACCCTTTTGGATGTGCTGGGGTATATGGATCAAATTCCGGTGATCCCCAAGTATGAGCTGTCTGACGGGACGTTGACCGACCGGTTCCCCATGGGAGAGGCTCTGGATACCGCCAAACCGGTGGTGGAATATCTTCCCGGATGGAAAACGGACATTTCGGGGATCCGGAAGTTTGAGGATCTCCCCAAAGAGACCAAAGATTATGTCCGCTACCTGGAAAAAGCCGTAGGCTGCAAGATCCGTTACCTTTCCGTGGGACCGGAGCGGGATCAGTATATTGAGATCCAGTAGGGGAGAAGGTATGAATCGAGAGGTTGTTTTGGTCATCGACTTTGGCGGTCAATATAATCAGCTGATTGCCCGCCGGGTCAGAGAAAATAACGTGTATTGTGAGATCGTCCCTTATACCGAGGGATTGGCCCGGGTCAAGGAGATGCGTCCCAAAGGAATCATCTTTACCGGCGGTCCCAACAGTGTATACGATCCTTCGTCCCCTCATATTTCCGGGGAAATTTTCGAGCTGGGGATCCCTGTTTTGGGGATTTGCTACGGCTGCCAGCTGATGGCTTATCTTCTTGGTGGCACTGTTTCTCCCGCTTCCGACGCTTCGGCGAGAGAGTACGGAAAGACCGAGACGGAATACGACTGCTCGTCCCTTTTGTTCTCAAAGGAAAAGGGAATTTCCTGGATGAGCCACGGAGATTACATCAGCGCTGTGCCGCAAGGCTTTACTGTAACGGCGAAAACGGCGGTCTGTCCGGTTGCCGCTATGGAATGGAAAGAAAAGAAGTTTTACGGAGTCCAATTTCACCCCGAGGTCAACCATACCGAGGGCGGCAAGGAGATGCTTCGCGCCTTTTTGTACGATGTCTGCGGGTGCGAAGGAAGCTGGACTATGGAAGATTTTATCGATAGGACGGTAGCGGAGATCCGAAGCGAGATTGGAGACAGCGGCGTCGTTTTGGGGCTTTCCGGCGGTGTCGATTCTTCGGTGGCTGCCGCTTTGATCAGCCGTGCGGTAGGAAAACAGCTCACCTGTGTTTTTGTGGATCAGGGTTTGATGCGTAAGGATGAAGGCGATTACGTCGAGGAGACCTTTACCAAGCTGTTTGATATGAATTTTGTCCGGGTGAATTGCCAGGATGTGTTTTATGAAAAGCTCAAAGGAATCACTGACCCGGAACAAAAGCGGAAGGTGATCGGGGAAGAGTTTTACCGTGTATTCTCCCAGAAAATCAAAGAGAATTACGGTGACGGCTTTTTCGCCCAGGGGACCATTTATCCCGACCGTATTGAAAGCGGAAAAGGGGACGCGGCTGTGATCAAGACTCATCATAACCAGGTCAAGATCACCGATGAGGTTCAGTTCAAGGGTGTTGTGGAGCCTTTGAAGGATCTGTTTAAAGACGAGGTGCGCAAGGTCGGCGAGATGCTGGGACTTCCCCCTGAGCTGGTTTGGCGTCAGCCTTTCCCGGGACCGGGACTTGGCGTTCGGATCATCGGAGAGATTACTGCTGAGCGGGTCAAGCTCCTGCAGGAGGCTGATGCGGTATTGCGGGATGAAATGAGCCGTTGTGGCTATGAGTCCCAAATGAGCCAGTTTTTCGCGGTGCTTCCGGGGGTCAAGACGGTAGGCGTTATGGGAGATGCCCGGACTTATGAAGAGCTGATCGCTATCCGCGCTGTGACTACTGACGATTTTATGACAGCGGACTGGGCGAAGATCCCTTACGAGATTTTAGGAAGAGTATCTAACCGTATTATCAATGAAGTCAAGCATGTCAACCGGGTGGTTTATGACATCACTTCAAAACCTCCGGGAACGGTGGAGTGGCTTTAAGGGTAAAGGCAGGATATCAAAATGGAGGCAGATTATGGAAAATAACAAACGTCCCGAGGAGATGGAACGCATCGTTACACCGGAGCTGGCGGAAGCGTTTATTGCTGAGCAGATAGACGCCATTCGCGCGCAGGTAGGCGATAAGAAAGTCCTTTTGGCTCTTTCCGGCGGTGTGGATTCTTCTGTTGTGGCAGCATTGCTGATCAAAGCGATTGGTAAGCAGCTGGTGTGTGTTCATGTGAACCATGGATTGCTCCGCAAAGGTGAACCGGAACAGGTCGTTGAGGTATTCCGCAATCAGATGGACGCTAATTTGGTGTACGTTGACGCGGTAGAGCGGTTTTTGAGCAAATTAGAGGGCGTAGCGGACCCTGAGAAAAAGCGTAAGATCATTGGCGCTGAGTTTATTCGTGTGTTTGAGGAGGAAGCGAGAAAGCTGTCGGGGATCGAGTTTTTAGCGCAAGGAACTATCTATCCGGATATTCTGGAAAGTGACGGCGTTAAGGCGCACCATAATGTAGGCGGTCTTCCTGAAGATTTGCAGTTTAGTTTGGTTGAGCCTCTTAAGTTTTTATATAAGGATGAAGTGCGTGTAGTAGGAAAAACGCTGGGCTTGCCGGATAATATGGTTTACCGCCAGCCTTTCCCGGGACCGGGACTGGGCGTGAGATGTCTGGGTGCGATAACCCGTGATCGTTTGGAAGCGGTGCGCGAGTCAGATGCGATTTTGCGCGAGGAATTTGCGAAAAACGGGTTGGAAGGTAAAGTATGGCAGTATTTTACCGCAGTTCCTGATTTCCGGTCGGTAGGCGTAAAGGATGGCGCGCGGACATATGCGTATCCGGTCATTATCCGTGCGGTCAATACGGTAGACGCGATGACCGCGACAGTAGAAGACATTCCGTTTGCGCTGCTGCAGCATATTACCAAGCGGATTACCACCGAGGTTGCCGGTGTAAACCGCGTGCTGTATGATTTGACCCCGAAGCCTTGCGGTACGATCGAGTGGGAGTAATAGTCAAAACGTCGCAAAGCCGCATAAACACTGGGGTTTTAAGAGGCAAAATGTCCTCGTGACAACATTTTGACAACATCTGAAAATGATTCATAAATAAAGAGCTAACAGATTTCTGTGTCTGTTAGCTCTTTATTTGGTTTTAAGCTTGGAATTGATGAATCAAAGTTTGCAGCGTTTCTACAAACTTTCCAACGTGATATCCGTCACAAGCAGCATGATGCACTT
Source organism: uncultured Clostridia bacterium (assembly GCA_944385915.1). GTDB lineage: Bacteria > Bacillota > Clostridia > Oscillospirales > Ruminococcaceae > CALXGT01. The sequence goes on from CALWZB010000111.1 coordinate 13,420, forward strand.
GCATAGCGATGGGGAGCAATCGCTTTTCGTTATCCTCAAAATATTTTCCCAAAGTGAAGATCGGAAGAAGATATTTTCCGTCACCAATAACATTCAAGTTGAAGGAAGTGAATGTAAACCAGGGGATCATAGAAATATCGAAGGAATTGGGCGGCCTGTCGGGCTTCGGAACGTATTGCTTCGATAATGAAAATTTTTTTGTATCAGTTTGGTATGCGTTCAAAAATTCATTGTAGTCAGCGTGAAATTCCGTCCATATTGCAGAAAATGTTTGATTTTCTTTATTGAAAATGGTATAGGACGGATGCATTTCATCGTAGATACCAACGCCTTCATCGGTAAGAGCAGTACGAAATTCGGGTATTTGATTTACCGCTTTGGTCAGCAGCCAGATCATCGTAGGATAAAGCCGCGTGTTTTTTAAATGGGTGATATCCAAATTTACCGTTGCGGAATAGGTCAGATAACCTCGTTAATGAAATGTTCATAGACTTCTTTACGTTTCCAGGTCTGAAGATCTATTAAATGAAATGACATAGCGGGCCTCCTGAATATGTGTACCGTTGCTCAACCAGCCAACGTTTTCCGATTGTTACGCAGCCAGTTCTCATTTACGGTTGACTTTAAAAAAGCGTATCAGAAATGCTTTGGAAAGTCAAGAAAAATGGATTTGAAGAAGTTTTAGCTATTAACCGCTTGACAAAAGTATTCAGATGTGCCCAAATCCCATTTGGGATTATGGAGGTGCACCGATGAAAACGCAAACATGGAATCTGATTAACGAGATCAATCAGGCTATCATTCAATTTCGAGGGATTTATTCCGTGTGGTCTTTTGCCCATAGGATCAGCTACAATGAAATGCTGGTGCTTTATACGCTGCGGGATCAGGGATACTGTACACAAAAGCAAATTTGCGACCGGTATATGCTGCCGAGACAGACCATTCATCATGTGGTGTCAGAAATGCGGGGCCGAAAACTGCTTCAATACAGCAGGGAACACTCGTCGGGGCGGGAAAAAGCATTCGTTTTATCCAAAGAGGGGGAAGCGTATGCGGCGCCTTCGCTCGCATCATTGGACGAAATCGAATCCGGGGCGCTGGAGCGGCTTGGCCCCGGGAAATTACAGCAGCTGACGCAGCTTCTTTGGGAATATGACCAGGCGCTGTCAGCGGCTATGGATCGGCAAAGGAAGTAAGAAAGATGGAAGTGACGGCATTTTTCGGAAAAGAAAAGATCTACCGGATCTTATGGAAGCTGGCGCCCCCTGTCATGCTGGCGCAGCTGATCCAGGCGCTTTACAACATTATGGACAGCCTTTTTGTGGGAAGATACTCAGAGACCGGTTTGACCGCCCTTTCCATCGTTTATTCGCTCCAGCTTCTGATGATCTTCGGTATGCTGGGATTCCCCGAAATGGGGATCAGGGGGGCAGCCATCGCCACCGTCGCCGGTCAGACCGCTGCGGCTTTGATCGTGATGAAAAAGGGCTTTTACCGTCCGCCCCAAAGAAAAACATATGGTGGATGGCTTACAAGGATCTTTCGCCTGGGGATGCCCAATATGTTAATGCAGTCGGCATATACCTTTTACATTTTGGGGCTGAATTTGATTTTGTCCGGCTTTTCGGATCAGGCGGTGACTGCCTTAGGGTTATATTACAAATGGCAAACCTTCTTTTTTATCCCTTTGGGCGCGATGCAGATCTGTATCGTGCCGGTGGTAAGCTTTAATTATGCGGCCCGGGACAGGAAACGATGCTATCAAACACTGGCTGTGGCAGTGGGGTTTGGTCTTATTTTGATGGGGCTTGGAGCGTTATGCTTTTTGTTTGTGCCGGAAGCGATGCTCCGGGTCTTTACCTCTGATCTGCTGGTGATCGGGATCGGAAAAGTGGGGTTTCGCTATGTGGGGATCAGTTTCCTTCCGATGGTCATGTCCTTGATTTTTCCCGTCTTTTTCCAGGCGGTAGGATGCAGCCTGAAAAGTAGTTTGCTTACTATACTTCGGACGGTGGTGCTGTTTGTCCCTTTGGGTTTTCTCTTTTCGTTACTGGGGATCAATTGGTTTTGGATGACCTTCCCGGTAACCGAGGTGGTGACCAGTCTGGTGGGGTTTGCTTTTTACCGGCATTTTCAGCGGGTTCATAATGGGACGGAAAAAGGATACCATCTTTTAGAGAAAAAAAGCACTCCCCTTACGACAGAGACGGCAAAATAAAAAAGCTTCCCGCTGTCGAAAGGACAGCGGGAAGGGAAACAGACGGGTTTATCGAGCATAGACCGAGGCGATCTTTTGCTTATAAAACAGGATCGACATCGCCGCCGCGATGATCCAGCCTATGGGCCATGCGCACCAGATCCCGGTGGATTGGAGCGCGGTTTGGGACAGGAAAAACGCCAGTACCACACGCAGGATCAAATCGGTGAAGGTCGCCGTCATAAACTGTTTCATCAGCCCGGCGCCCCGAAGGATACCGTCGGCTACCAGCTTTGCCGATACGACAAAGTAAAAAGGGGACAGGATCCGCAGGAACAACAGTCCGCTGTTCAGCGCGCCCGCCGACGGGTTTTCGATAAAGAGGGGAATGAGGAAATTCCCGCCGAAAAAGTAGAGGAGCACCAGCGGCACGCACAAAATCCATACCATTTTCATCCCGGCAAAAAAGCCGTGTTTGACCCGATCATATTTTTCCGCGCCGATATTTTGGGCGGTATAGTTGGATATGCCGTTTCCGATGGTGGTAAAGGAAGTGGTGACCAGATTATTCAGTTTGACCGAAGCGGAATAGCCCGCGATGACCGCCGGGCCAAAGCCGTTGATGATCCCCTGGATCACAATATTTCCAATGGAAATAAAGCTTTGCTGGAGCGTGCTTGGAATGGCGATCTTTAAAATCTTCCAAAGAATGCCCTGGTCGAAAAGCTTGTGAGGCTGGGTGGTTTCGATTTTTTTGAGGCGCCTGAGCACAAAAAGGACCGCCAAAATACAGCTGATTCCCTGGCAGATAAAGGTCGCCCATGCGACGCCGTCCACTCCCATATGGAATCCGGTGACAAACCAGATGTCCGCGGCGATGTTGGAAAGAGAGGATGCGGCCAAAAAGAGGAACGGTGTTTTAGAGTCTCCGAGAGCGGAGAAAATACCGGTGCTCACATTGTAAAAAAATACAAAAGGAAGGCCCAGAATATAGATGTCCAGGTAAAGCGCCGAATCGCCAAAAATCTCTTCCGGCGTATGGATCAGGCGCAGTAATCCGTCGCACCCGAAAATACCAAAGAGCATCAAAAAGATGCAGATCACACCGCTGGCGATAAAGGCGGTAAAAACGGCGGTTTTCATATCTCCATACCGTTTCGCTCCGAAAAATCCCGATACGACTACGGAACAGCCGATGTTGCATCCAAAGGCAACGGCGATAAAAATCAGCGTGATCTCGTATCCGTTTCCCACTGCTGCCAGAGCGTTTTCACTGATGAATTTTCCCGCTACAAAGCTGTCGGCGATGTTGTAAAGCTGTTGGAAGAGGATGCTTCCAAACAGCGGCATACAAAACAGCCACAATACCTTTGTGGGATTTCCTATGGTCAGGTCCTTGTTCATATGTTGTCTCCCGGTTCTTATGATATTCAAAAGCGCATATTTTCCGTCGATTGGATCGAGGGTTTGCTTGACAGCTTTTGCCTTTGCCATTATACTATGGGGTGTCCTATATGTAAAATATATATTAGCAATAAGATTTATTACTCAAAGGAATAAAAGCATGGATATCAATTACGATTACTACCGCATTTTTTATTATGTGGCCAAGTACGGGAGCTTTTCCCGAGCCGCGGAGGTACTGTTGAAAGGACAGCCCAACCTGACCAAGATCATCCATAAGCTGGAGGTCCAGTTGGGGTGCCGGCTGCTGGTTCGTTCCAACCGGGGCGTTACGCTGACACCGGAGGGGGAGAAGCTGTACCATTATGCGGAAATCGCTTTTGAAAATCTGAGTTTCGCACAGCGCGAGATCGTATCCAAACGCAATTTAGAGGGTGGCTCCATCTTTGTTGCTACAACGGAAATCGCGTTGTACGGCGCTCTGCTTCCGGCATTGACCGCTTTTCACAGGGATTATCCCAGCGTCAAAATACGTCTCGCAAACTTAAATTCCACCCAGGCGCTGGATGCGGTAAAAAAGGGGATCGCCGATTTTGCGGCGGCAACTTTATATGAAAAAGAGGAGGATATGTTCCGCATTACCCGGATAAGGGATTTTAAAGAGATCCTTTGCTGCAAAAAAGGGTATCAGTACGATCCGGAGCATATCTTTTCCAGTCCTTATATCTCCATCAACCGGGGTTCTTATACCTACCAGTTTTACCGGCAGTATCTTCTCTCTATGGGGATAGAAAAAGAGCCAGATATCGAGGTGGCGACGGCGGATCAGATCTTACCCCTTGTCAAAAGCGGCATCGGGATCGGATTCATCTGTGAATTTTTGGCGGCGGACGCACTGGAAAGCGGCGGGATCGAGGAGATCATGCTTCCGGTTTTGCCCAAACCAAGAAGCATCTGCCTTGCGGAAGATAAGGCCAAGAGCCTTTCGATTGCCGCCCGGGAGCTGAAACGGTATTTGTGCCGGCAAGCTCTTCTCGCGGCTCCTTGACAGCGGTTTTATGCGGAAGGGAATGCTTTTGGATGATCCAGGGTATACCTGGATGATGGTTTTATGCTTTAAGGGAGATGTCTTCGTTGAAAAAAATTCGGAACCTTCATTTGTTTTCTTATTTTATCGTTTTTGTTTTAGGGATCAGTTTATTTACTGCGGCGCTTACTTTGGTTTTTTGTATTCCCAATCAGGCGGTGATAGGAAACGGCCAAAGCGGTATCGCCTATCTTGAGCAGGAGGGCAGTTATCCCCAGATCTATTTTGAAACGAACGCCGCCCAGCTGGATAATTATACCGACCAGTTGATGCTGAAAACAGCTTTGGCGGAGGGGAGAAACCCTTTGGAAGCTGCGATGAGTATGGGAAACTATGCGAGATATTGGCATGGGTATCAGGTACTGCTTCGGGTGCTTCTTGTCTTTTTCAATTATGAACAGATCCGGTACGGGTATATTATGCTGTTTTTTATCCTGCTGACGGCGGTTTTGCTGGCCTTGCAAAAAAGGATCGGCAAACGGGGCGCCTTTGGGTTTGTGATTTCCTTATGTGCCCTTTATCCTTTATCCATTCCCGCTTCGATGCAGTTTTCCCATGTCTTCCTGATCACCTTCGGGGGGATCTTGGTGCTCCTTCGATGGTATACGCCGCAGCAAAAGCGGGATCTGGGCCTGTTTTTCTTTGCCATGGGGATGGTCGTAAACTTTGTCGACCTGTTAACAGCGCCGTTGTTGACTTTGGGGATCCCTTTGCTGATCTATTTTTGTATGGAAATCGAAAGCCGGCAGGAAACCAACTGGCAAAAAGGCTTTCGGACTTTGGTGACCTCCTCTTTGGCGTGGGGATTGGGTTACGGCGGCTGCTGGCTCTCCAAATGGCTGCTGGCTTCCGTTATTTTAAAACAGAATGTGGTGGCGGACGCGTTGGAATCCATGTTTTTCCGTATCGGCGGAAATGAAAACTATCCGTTGGATCGGGCAAAAATGCTCCAAAGCAATTTTGAGCTTTTGTTCTCAGACACGGGAAAGCGGATCTTTTTGATCTGGATGGCGGTTTTACTGGTTTTGTTTTTGCTCTGGATAGGCTTTCATAAAGAAAAGCGGCTTCTTTTGCAGGGAACCTTGCTGCTGATGATTGCCGCATATCCTTATCTTTGGTTTATGGTGCTGGCAAACCATTCTGATATCCATGCGTGGTTTGTTTATCGGATCCAGTGGATCACGCTTTTGGGAGTGGCGATGTATTTTCTCTATCTGACGGATTTCAAGCGCTGTGCCGCGGCGTTTCGCCGGTATCTTCCTCGCAGAAAAGAAGGCTCCTAAAGGAAAAGACACCCAAAAGGCTTTGCCTTTTGGGTGTCTTTTTATGCACCGGCGGAAATTGGAACCGGGATCTCGATATCGTTTTTGGGATATTTGCGCCGAACCAGAAGGAAAATAATGATATGGGTAGAAGCGGTAATAGCCCAGGACACCGGATAAGAAAGATACAGGGTGGTCAGGGTAGGGGAGAGGAACTGGAAAATGGTAAAGATCCAAAGGATCCGTAAACCACAGGCTCCCGTCAGGGATACGATCATCGGAACGATAGAGTATCCCATACCCCGAAGGCTTCCCACCATAGTATCCATAATGCCGCAAATAAAATAGGTGGGGCAGATAATGGCCATTCTCAAAAGCCCGTATTCCACAACGGTGGGATCGCCGGTGTAGAGGCCCAAAAGCTGATGGCCGAAAAGGAGCGCCAAAAGTCCTAAGGAAAGGCCAAAAGTAATGACATACCCCTGGCTGACCAGCAGAATTTTATTGATCCGGCGGTATTTCTGCGCGCCCATGTTCTGACCGGTAAAGGAGATCGCCGACTGGTACATGGCGTTCATCGCCACATAGACAAAGCCTTCAATATTGGCGGCAGCGGTATTTCCCGCCATAACCGTAGAGCCGAAGGAGTTGACCGTAGATTGGATCAGCACGTTGGAAATGGAAAAGATGGCGCCCTGCAAACCGGCGGGGAGGCCGATGCGGATGATGCTTTTGAGCTTATCGGGATAGAGCTTGAGCTTGGAAAGCTGGAACCGCAGCGGACCGCTTTCATTCATTAAACAGCGAAGGATCAAGCCCATAGAAAGGCATTGGGAGATCACCGTCGCCAAAGCGACGCCCGCGACATCCATCTTCAGCACGATCACAAAAAACAAATTCAGGATAATATTCAGCACACCGGCGATGGCCAGAAAATATAGCGGCCGTTTGGTATCTCCTACGGCGCGTAAAATAGCCGAGCCAAAGTTATAAACCAACATCACCGGGCATCCGACAAAAATGATCCGCATATATAACGCCGCTTTGTCGATCACGTCTTCCGGCGTTCCCATTAAAACCAGCAGCGGTCGGGTCAGCAGGATCCCCATCACCAGCAGGATCGCTCCGCCGATAAAGGAGATCATCACGGAAGTATGTATCGTTTCGTGAAGATCCCGGTCCTGCTTGGCACCGTAGCTATGGGAGACCAGAACA
>CALWZB010000112.1 GCA_944385915.1 uncultured Clostridia bacterium
TTTGATATTTTTAATGGAACGATCCATATAGATTTTATTGGTAAAAAAGCCGAGGGCAACTCGTAAAAGGATGGACAAAAAGGAGCAAAAGTTCACTAACTGGATCATTTTATATTCATCCAGCTCCAGCGTTTCCAGCAGAGAAACTCCGTTGGTCAAAGAATAAAAGACGCTGTCCAGGCTAAAAAGGAGAGAGGGAAGCCCGAGCAAAGTGGAAAGAACAAAAACGATGATCGCCGCCGCCCAAAGCTTCCGGTAAAGCAGATAGTAATATCCCAAAAGGAAAGAACACCAGTTGATAGGCAGACCCTTCTGGCGGTGGAATATCGTCTTAAAGCGGGGGAGAAAATAATGGGTATTTTCCTTTACATAGATCGCCAGTTCCTTAACAGGGACATCTTCGATCTCCTCCTCCGCGTCTAACCCTCCAAAAGGCGTCGTAAAGGGATTATAACCATACCGAAGGTAATCCTCATTGGGCTGATTTTCGTTTCTTTCCGAAAAAGGGGAAGCGCCAAAGGGGCGGGATCCGTTAAACGAAACATTTTCCGGGGCGTTTAACGGCGTACCGCAAATTTCGCAAAACAAGCTTCCCGGAGGATTGACCGCACCGCAGTTTTTGCAGCGATGAGGCGACTCCTGAAAAAAAGGATCTTCCTGCTGGGTTTGACTTTTTGGCGGTTCCCAGCTTTTATGCTCCCGGTGGAGATCCTCGAGAATACAGCCTCCCACCGTATGGATACAGCTCCGATGGTACGGTGCGCCGCAGTCAGGACAGACTACAATATCGTCGCTTTCGGTAAATTCTTTTTTACAGATCGGGCAAGATGCCCCAATATATTTTGGATCCATAAGCTCACTTCCCGCCGGTATACCGGCAACTTTCCCATTTTTAAACTTATTTACTGTAAAAGATTATACTCTTTCTTCGTTCAGGTGTCAATCAAAGGACGGCTTTTTAGATAATACTTTACACTTTATCCATTTTCTATTATAATATAGAAAGCCAACAAAAGAAAACGCTGAAAAATCATTGATTTCGAAAAAGCGTAAAATGGGAGGAACCATATGCTGCAATTTGACGAGCTTTCGTTACGGCTTCGGGGATTTAAACCGGAGCTTGAGGATCTGGCGTCTGCGTTAGATATTCCGTCGGTCAAAAAGGAGATTCAGCTTTTAGAGGAAAAAGCCGCCGATCCCGATTTTTGGAACGATATGGATGAAAGCAGTAAGGTATTAAAGAAAACCGGAAGCCTGAAGGATACCCTCGCTTCTTACGAAGCGCTGGAGCGTCTTTATGACGACGCGGAGGTATTGATCGAAATGGGAAACGAAGACGAAGATCTGTCGGCGCTTCCCGAAATCGAACAGCAGCTTCGCGCTCTGGAGGAAGGTATTCAAAGCCAGCGCCTTGCTACGCTGTTGTCCGGGGAATACGACGGGAAAAATGCCATCTTAACGTTCCATGCCGGCGCGGGAGGAACAGAGGCGCAAGACTGGGTCGGAATGCTGTACCGGATGTACAACCATTGGGCGGAACAGCATCGGTTTAAGGTATCTTTGTTAGATTATCTGGACGGGGATGAAGCGGGGATCAAAAGCGCTTCCATTTTGGTAGAGGGAACGAATGCTTACGGTTATCTCAAATCGGAAGCAGGCGTACACCGGCTGGTTCGGATCTCTCCTTTTGACTCTTCGGGAAGGCGGCATACCTCTTTCGCTTCCTTAGAAGTCATGCCCGAAATTGACGATGATATCCAAATCGAGATCCGTCCCGAGGATCTTCGCATCGACGTTTACCGTTCCTCCGGCGCAGGTGGTCAGAAGGTCAATAAAACTGACTCCGCCGTTCGGATCACCCATCTTCCTACCGGTATCGTCGTTGCCTGTCAAAATGAAAGAAGTCAGTATCAAAATAAGGATATGGCGATGAAAATGCTCAAATCCAAGCTGATGGAGATCAAGGAGCGGGAGCATCTCGACAAGATCGAGGATATCCGGGGAGATCAAAAGGAGATCGCCTGGGGCGCCCAGATCCGTTCTTATGTGTTTATGCCCTATACCCTGGTCAAGGATCATCGGACCGGTTATGAAGTGGGAAATATCGACGCGGTGATGAATGGGGATCTGGATGGATTTATCAACGCTTATTTGAAAGCGCTGGCGCATGGGGAATTAAACCAAAAATAGAGCGCGAAATTTCGATCTTTCGTAAAGCTGTACCTGTAGCCGTCCGCAAAGCGCGGACGGCTTGTTCGTTTCACGAAGAAAAAGAAAATAAGAATGTAAAAAAAATATGAATTTAATGAATAAAACGTGAATAAAGCGGGCGCGCAGGGGAGACATCTGCTAAAATAAGGAAAGAAATTCGCAAGAAAGGCAGGGATATTGTGCTGAAAAGTATGACGGGTTACGGCCGTGGGCACTGTGTAACGCCTCTTTGGGATATTCTCGCAGAGGTGAGGTCGGTAAACCATCGCTATCTGGAAGTAACGGTAAAGCTTCCGAAACCTTTTTTGTTTTTAGAGGATAAAATCAAAGGAAAGGTCTTGGGGGCAGTTTCCCGGGGCAAGATCGAGGTTTCTCTTTCCATCTTTTCCATAGGGAAAAGAGAAACTGAAGTGGAAGTGAACTTGGAAACGGCGCAGAGCTATCTTTCCGCTTTGCGAAATGCTTCCCATATCCTCGGACTTGAGGACGATTTTACGCTGACCGACTTGATGCGGATCCCGGATATTTTTACCTTAAAGCGGGTAGAGGTGGATGAGGAAGCGCTGTGGGCAGTGGTATCCGAGGCATTGGACGGAGCGCTGCAGGCCTTTTGCGCTATGCGGGAAACGGAAGGCGTTCGGATGAAAGGGGATATTTACGATCGCCTGCTCTTGATCGAGCAGATGGTATCCGAAGTAGAAAAACGGATGCCTTTGGTGAAACAGGGGTATTACGACCGTCTTTACCAGAAAATTTCCGAGCTTCTTTCCAGTCAGCAGATCGATGAAGGAAGGCTTTTAACAGAAGCGGCCATTTTTGCCGATAAGATCGCGGTGGACGAAGAGACGGTACGCTTAAAAAGCCATCTCAGCCAGTTTCATGGAATGCTCAAGGAGGAGATCCCCGTGGGAAGAAAGCTGGATTTCCTGGTGCAGGAAATGAACCGGGAAGCTAATACCATCGGCTCGAAAGCCCAGGATCTTGAGGTGGCACGGAAGGTAGTCGACATCAAATCGGAGATCGAAAAGATCAGAGAGCAGATCCAAAACATTGAGTAGCGCAGGAGGAGAAAATGAAGTTAATCAATATCGGTTTCGGAAATGTGGTTTCCGCCAACCGGATCATTACCATCGTCAGTCCTGAATCCGCGCCCATCAAGCGGATCATTCAGGACGCCAGAGATCAGGGGATCCTTGTGGATGCAAGCTACGGAAGGCGTACCCGGTCGGTGATCGTGATGGACAGCGGGCATGTGATCCTTTCGGCTATCCAGCCGGAGACTATCGCCAACCGGTTTGTTCAAAATGATGAGGAAGAAGGCGAGGGGGATCAAAATGGCTAAAAAAGGAGCGCTCATCGTTTTTTCCGGCCCTTCGGGCTGTGGAAAGGGAACGATACTCAAAGCGTATCAGCAAAAGGAGAACCCCCTTTATTTTTCGGTTTCCGCTACCACCCGTTCTCCCCGGGAGGGAGAAGTGGACGGCGTCCATTATTATTTTGTCACCAAAGAGGAATTTGAAGAAAAAATCCAAAGTGACGGTATGCTGGAGTACGCGTCCTATGTAGGGAATTACTACGGAACGCCCCGGCAGGCGGTAGAGGAAAAGCGAAACGAAGGGTATGATGTGATATTGGAGATCGAGGTCCAGGGGGCCCTTCAGGTGAAAAAAAGCTGTCCCGATGCCACCATGATCTTTGTGCTGCCTCCGAGCCTTTCCGTATTGGAAGAGCGGCTGACCAAACGGGGGACAGAATCGCCGGAAACCATCGCCCGCCGGCTTGCGATGGCAAAAGAGGAAATGAAAAAAGCCCCTCTTTACGATTATATTATCGTGAACGGGGAGCTGGAAAAAGCCGTAGAAGATTTTGGAGCCATTTTGCAAAGCAATCGTTTAAAAGCCGAAAATCAGAAAGATATTTTAGAAGAGGTGTTACGTTATGATGCATAGACCTTCCGTTCCTGAACTGTTAAAACCGGGTCAGAGCTACTACAGCTTAGTGGTGGCAGTTGCCAAACGGGCAAGAGAGATCGCTGAAAGCGCTGATAAAAGCGGAGAAATTTTGATTGAGAAACCGGTAAAAATGGCAGTTGATGACTTCGCCAAGGGGAAATATAAATTAGTGGAGAGCGACGATATCGGCGTGATCCATGATCGGGAGATCCTCTCTACCGATTCCGCTGATTTAGACGACATCGCGTAATATGGTCGCTTTGGTCGCGGTAGACCGGACCGCTTTTCATTTTGACCGTCTTTTTTCCTATCGGATCCCTGACGAGCTTCTTTTAAAAGTGATGAGAGGCGTAAGGGTGATCGTCCCTTTCG
>CALWZB010000113.1 GCA_944385915.1 uncultured Clostridia bacterium
GTCGTATTGGGGACCCCAGTTGAACCGCTCGCCGCTTTCCTGATTCAAGGTCCAAAGGGCGTAGCCCACCGCTTCGGCGAAATCGTAGAAATGTATGGTCTCTAACTCTTTGACCCGGTCGGGAGTGAGATTTAGATACTGTAACGTCAGTTCCGAAAGGCGCATTGCCAATTTCTTTTCATTTTTACTTCTGCCGTTGCTGGCGCCTCCGGACTGCATAATGGCTTTGTGGAACAATCCGTCCGCCGCAGGTGTCTGGAGCATGGAAAGAACCTTGGCGCCGCCGCCCGACTGACCCATAATGGTAACGTTATCCGGGTCACCGCCGAAAGCGGAGATGTTTTCCTTGATCCATTGGAGTGCCGCGACCAGGTCCGCCAAGCCTACGTTGGCGGAATTTTTATACTCCTCGCCGTAAGCGGAAAGATCGAAGAAGCCCAAAGCGTTGAGACGATGGTTTAACGATACTACCACCACATCGCCGAAAACAGAGAGGTTTTCACCGTCGTAAGAGTAGATCTCTACCGCCGAGCCGGAAAACCATCCGCCGCCATGCATCCAGACCATAACCGGTTTTTTCGCGTTTTGATCGAGAGACTGGGTCCAGATGTTTAAGTACTGGCAATCTTCATCCTGGGGGAACCAGAAGTGGGGGACGTTATAGGCGTCGTGGGGAACGGGGGTATTTAGCTCCGGCGCGCAGTAACCATAGGTCAGCGCTTCCTTGACGCCCTCCCAGGGCTCTACCGGGGTAGGCATATGGAACCGTTTGGAATTGGCGTATTTGACGCCCCGGAAAATATAGGTAGAGTCGATTTTAACGCCTCTTAATTTTCCTTTTTTGGTTTCCGCTACCGGATCGTCGTAGTTACAAACGACCTGGCTTGTCAATTTTCTCATATACATATCGGTTTCCTCCTTATCAGGTCGATTGTCTCGGTCCGCCGCCTAAAGGCTTGGACTGACGGCGTTTGCTGTTGGCAAAATACTTAGTGATGTTTTGATCCGGAAGTGTTTCCATCAGCTCTTTGTCATGATCTACCGCAAGCTCGATCTCCCGATCAAAAATCATGGTGGGAACCGAATCGGGCGAGGTAGGCGTCCAGTAAGGAATGCCGGGATGATCCGGGCAGCCGGTGTAGGCAAAGCGGACCCAGGAACCGGTCATCATATCCTGGAGCCATTCGGAGACACCGGGAACATAGGAGGCTTCCAGATAGCATGCGTTATGGAACATATAGGCTTCTTCGGCGTTATGCCACGGAAGAGTACCGCCAAATGCCGGGCACTCCAGATTAAAGAGCCATGTATAAACCGGCGCACAGCCCGCGGCGGCTCTCGCTTTCGCGTAAACCAAAGTGGGACGGCGAAGGGCTTTATCCACAAAGAGGGCGTTGGCTCTCGGGTGTTTTGGGTAAGCCTTTTGATAAGCGGCCATAACGGCATCCGCCTTGTCGCCGTACATCTCTTTCATAAATCCGTCTACTTTTTCGTCGGACCAGGTGGATTTGGCGGTCAATTCTAATTCGACGTTGTAGTTGGTGGTCATTTCGCCTAAGACGGAACCGATCAAAATGGGAATGTTCTTTGTTTCTTCCCGGAATCCGTCGGCAACGCCGTTGCCCATAAAGAAATCGTCGTCCCGCACCGGCGCCCATGGCATCCGTCCGCCTTCTCCGGCGGCAGTCAGACAGGCTCGCGCCAGATGGAAATAGGGAATATTCTCGATCTCCTTGATGGTCTCTTTGGTCAGACCCAAGGCCGCTACGATCTTGTCGGCAAAAGCGCCGGCCTCTTTATGGGTCATAGCGGGCGCGTCGGAGATTCCCGACTGGATGGACGCTTTATGGAACAACCCGTCGGCAGAGGGCATCTGGAGCAGGGAAGCGACCTTCATACCGCCTCCGGACTGGCCCATAATGGTTACATTATCCGGGTCGCCGCCGAATTGCGCAATATTTTCTTTGATCCAGCGCAGGGCCGCGATGACGTCGGCCATACCTACGTTTCCGGAGTAACGGTATTCCTCGCCATAGTCCGAAAGATCCAAAAATCCGATGCAGTTTAAGCGGTGGTTCAACGACACCACGACCACATCGCCGAAAGCGGAAAGCTCTTCTCCGTCGTAGGCGTAAAGCTCTACCGAGGAACCCGAGGAGAATCCGCCGCCATGGATCCAGACCATAACCGGCTTTTTGGCGTTGGGATCAATGGATTGGGTCCAGACATTTAAGTACTGACAGGCTTCGTCCTGGGGGAAATAGAAATGGGGAACGTTAAAGGCGTCATGAGCGATACCGGTGCTGATCTCCATAGAGACCGGTCCGAACATAATAGCATCTTTGATCCCATCCCAGGGGGTAACAGGCTCGGGCATATGGAACCGTTTTGCTTCGGCGTAACGGATCCCCCGGAAAATAAAAGCGTCTTCTACAACAACGCCTCTCAATTTTCCGGCTTTGGTTTGGACAACAGGGTAATCCGGATTGCAAATTACCTGTCGGGTTAGCTTTCTTGGAAACATAGTTGACCTCCTTTTTTATTTATCTTCCCATTTTATTTTATCAACTTGCGAAATATTTGTCTACATTTTGAAAGCAAAATTGGGAAAATAAATAAATTTACTTTGCAAACATTGTTATGTTTCTATAATGATTAACTAATTTCTAAAAAATTTTTTCTGCAATATTCCACAAAACCGCAAAGGCAAGTTAGTAAAAGCCGCCTATGGTAATGAAAAATGTTTTTTGTTATACTGTTTGTAAGGAAAGTTTTCAAATATCATTTTACACAAAGGAGAGATTTTATGGCAGTAATGCGTCTTACCTTTCGGTCGAAAGCGCTGCGAGGGACTACCGACGTTAATGTGATCTATCCGGTCAAACCGAAACGGGCTGGATTCGGTGATCCAGAAGGCAACGCCATCTTTTATTATCCCCGTGAGGGAAAATTTAAAGTCCTTTGGCTGATCCATGGCGGCGGCGACAACTACAGCGACTGGGTCAACAACACCAGAGTCCGCAATTACGCTGAAGACGCCAATTTGATGGTGGTTATGCCCAGTGTTCGGGATTTCACTTCATCGCGAAAGGATGTCGATTATTTTACCTATGTGGCAGAAGAGCTTCCCGCTTTCATCCGCCGGATCTTTCCTGCTTCTGAAAAACGGGAAGATAATTTTATTGCCGGTCTTTCCATGGGCGGATACCTTTCCTATCGGATCGCGCTGAATTTCCCGGAAAATTATGGATGTGTCGGCAGTATGTCCAGCCCTTTGGACATTGTCGAGGATCTCAAAGTTCGCCATGCCAACAGTAAAACCTTAGTGGCTGGGGATACCCTGACCGGAACCGATCGGGATATTTACGCTTTGGTGGAAAAGAATCTGAAAGAGGGAAAAAAGATGCCCAAAATGTTCCAGTGCTGCGGTACCGAGGACTTTACCTATTCCATCAATGTGAAGATGCGGGACTTTTTCCGTTCGAAAGGGTTGGACCACGACTATTTCGAAAGCCCGGGAATCCATAACTGGGATTTTTGGGGCGAGTACATCAAGAAGCTGATCGACTGGCTTCCCACCGATCAGAGGGAAACCAATGGACATAAATTCCAATAGGAGGGGAAACGATGGCGAGAATACAAATGAACTACACCGGCTTTGGAACCGCTTCTATGGACATTGTCGTCCCTCAATACGGGGAT
This sequence comes from uncultured Clostridia bacterium, assembly GCA_944385915.1. Taxonomy (GTDB): domain Bacteria; phylum Bacillota; class Clostridia; order Oscillospirales; family Ruminococcaceae; genus CALXGT01. The sequence continues at coordinate 3,703 of CALWZB010000113.1, forward strand.
TCGGCGGCAAGCCGGAATATGACCGAGGAAGAATATTACGGAAAGAAATTTAAAGTGCTTTGGCTTATCCATGGCGGTGGGGGAAACTGCACCGACTGGCTTCGTTACACCGAGTTGGAGCGCTTCGCGGCGGAAAAGGATCTGTTTGTAGTTTGTCCCTCCATTGAAAACAGCTTTGGTGTGGATATGAAAAAGGGCGATCCATGGTTTACCTTTTTGACCGGTGGACTTCGGGAATTGTTTTTTGATATGTTCCCCAATGCATCCGATCAAAGGGAGGACAATTTTGTCGCCGGCTTATCTATGGGCGGCTATGCGGCGACTCATCTCGCTTTGGCGGCGCCGGAGCTTTATTCCGTTTCCGGAAGCTTTTCCGGACCGGTGAAGCTGATGGACGAGTATTATGGCGGCGTAATTAAAGAAGAGGCCCTGATCGATATGATCGGAACTTATGAGGAAGCGGTACAAAGCGACAATAATTTGGTGCTGCTTGCCGAAAAGACGGCGAAAAGCGGAAAGCCCCTTCCCAAGATCTATCTGGCGTGTGGAAAATTCGATCACCTTTTCCAGATGAACAACGAGTACCGGGATTTTTTGAAGGAGTTAGGATATGACGTGACCTGGGACGAGGAGGAAATGAACCATGAGTGGGGATTTTGGAACCACCAGATCGAAAAATTTATCCGGATCCTTCCGGCGCGTTAAAAAAAGAAAAGCCCCTGAAAACCGGGGGCTTTTTTCTGCTGTCAAAAATTGACAAAGAAGGAAAAGAAGGGTACAATAAAGCTACTTATGGAATAAGGCAAAGGAGCGAAACTATGGGGCAAAAAGAAACCATCTGGAACAAAGATTTTATTATTGTATTTTTAGTCAACATCGTCGCCTATATGGGATTTCAGATGCTAAATCCCAACATCACGAAATACGCGTCCTCTCTCGGCATCGTCAGCACATTGGTGGGGATTATCGCGGCGGCGTATTCTTTTGCCGCCTTGCTTTCCCGTCCGTTTTCCGGAATGCTGACGGATAAGATGAGTAAGAAAAACATCCTTCTTTTCTCTCTTTCGGGGCTTGCTTTGTGTTTTTTAGGATATATGGTCACCACAAATGCTTATGGGCTGATGGTGATCCGGTTTGTTCATGGTGTATTTTTCGGGTTTAACTCCACTGTGACGATGACCATGGCGTCTAACGCCCTTCCCCTGAGAAAGCTTTCCAGCGGACTTGGCGTGTTTGGATTGAGCAGCGTTGGCAGTATGGCGATCGCTCCCAGTATCGGCATTGCCATTGTGGATTCTCTTGGCTATACCGCTTTGTTTTTGATTGGGGCAGTTTTAACGGTTCTCAGCGGTATCTGTGCCCTTTTCGTCAAAAAGGATGTGCCCAACCGTTCGGCGCGGGAGCCCCTTTCCCTTCATGATCTGGTGGCGGTACAGACCATACCTCCCGCTTTGATCGGATTGATGGTTTCCTCTACCAGCGGTTTGGTGAGCAGCTATTTGGTACTTCATGGAGACGCTCGGAACATTGCTAATGTAGGGATCTACTTTACCGTATACGCCGTGACCCTGCTGGCGGTGCGGCCGGTGATCGGAAAGCTTGCCGACAGTGTCTCTCCCGCTTTCGTCATCTATCCATGCTGTGCGGCGACGGCGGCGACCATGCTTGTCCTTGGATTTGCCCACAGCACCGCCGCGGTGATCGCAGCCGGAATTTTATTTGGCATTGGTTACGGAAGCATCCATCCGGTGATCCAAACTCTTTGTATCAAAAGCGTCGTTCCTGAGCGCCGGGGCGTTGCCAGCTCCACCTTCTATATGGGACTGGATGTGGGAAATACATTAGGACCCTTTGTAGGCGGACTTTTGATTCCTCTGGTCAATTACGGCGGCGCCTTCTTTTTCTTTGTGATCCCACCGGTTCTTGGCGCTTTGATTATGGTATGGATCCAGATCTCAAATCATCGAAAAGAAAAAGTGAAGCTGGAGAAAGGCAGAGAAACGGTATGATCAGCCAGGAAATTCGGAAAATCGCTCCTGAGATGGATCCCCTTCGCATGGGGATGGGGTGGACGGTAGAGGACTTAAGCAAGCCTCAGATTTTGATTGAAAGCACTTTTGGACAAAGCCATCCGGGAAGCGCTCATCTTTTGGAGCTCGCAAAGTGCGCGGAGGCAGGGGTCGGTGAGTCCGGCGGAAAAGGCGCCAAGTATTTCGCCACCGATATCTGCGACGGTATGGCCCAGGGCCACGACGGCATCAATTACTCTTTAGCCTCCAGGGACACTCTCGCCAATTTGATCGAGATCCACGCCAACGCGACGCCCTTTGACGCCGGCGTGTTCATCTCCAGCTGTGACAAGGCGGTGCCGGCGCACCTTATGGCAGTGGGGAGGATCAATATCCCTTCGATCATCGTCACCGGTGGGGTAATGGAGGCTGGCCCCAACCTTTTGACGCTGGAACAGATCGGCGCTTACAGTGCTATGTACCAGCGAGGGGAGATCACCGAAGAACAGCTCACCGAGTATAAGCACCATGCCTGCCCTTCATGCGGCGCCTGTTCCTTTATGGGGACCGCTTCTACCATGCAGATTATGGCGGAAGCGTTGGGCTTGATGCTTCCGGGAAGCGCTTTGATGCCCGCTTTGTGCGGGGAGCTGAAGGAGTATGCCAAAAAGGCGGGGGAACAGGCAGTGGCTTTGGCGAAAATGGGACTTCGCCCCCGGGATATGGTGACGATCAAGTCTTTCGAAAACGCGATCATGGTCCACGCCGCTATTTCCGGTTCCACCAACTCGCTGCTCCATCTGCCGGCGGCGGCGCATGAGTTCGGCTTGACGGTGGATGCCGAGACCTTTGACCGGATCCACCGGGACGCCCGTTATCTTTTGAACATCCGTCCTACGGGGAAATGGCCCGCTTCCTACTTTTATTACGCCGGCGGCGTTCCCGCTATTATGGAGCAGATCAAGGATCAGCTCCATCTGGACGTTATGACGGTGACGGGGAAGACGCTGGGAGAAAATTTAAAAGAGCTTAAGGAAAACGGCTTTTACGAGCGGTGCGATCAGTATTTGAAAAAGACCGGGTTACAGCGAGAGGACATCATCCGTCCCTACGATCGGCCGTTGGGCGTAAACGGCGCAGTGGCGGTCTTAAAAGGAAATCTGGCTCCCGAAGGATCGGTGGTAAAGCATAGCGCCGTTCCCAAAGAGATGCACCAGGCGGTATTGAAGGCGCGGCCCTTCGATTGCGAAGAAGACGCCATCGAAGCGATTTTGACCCATCAGATCCAGCCGGGAGACGCGGTGATCATCCGCTATGAAGGCCCCAAAGGCAGCGGTATGCCGGAGATGTTTTATACGACGGAAGCCATCTCCTCGGACGAAGCATTGAGCGCGTCCATCGCTTTGATTACCGACGGACGGTTTTCCGGGGCATCCAAAGGCCCGGCGATCGGCCATGTCTCTCCGGAAGCGGCGGAAGGCGGCCCCATTGCCTTGGTAGAGGAAGGGGACCTTATCGAAATCGACATTCCCGCTCGGGTCCTTCGGATCGTGGGAACTTTGGGAGTCAAAAAGACGCAAGAGGAGATCGAAGAGATCCTTCGCCTGCGGCGGGCGCGGTGGCAGCCAAAACCTCCCAAATATCCCTCCGGGGTGCTTAAGATCTTTTCGGAACATGCCGTTTCTCCCGCTAAGGGCGGATATATGGAATAAAGGAGCCTTGTATGGATGATATAGTAAAAACGCTTTCTCAAATCGGCGTGGTTCCGGTCATTACCATAGAAAACCCGAATCAGGCAGCGCCGTTAATGAAAGCTCTTTTCGACGGAGGGATCCCCTGTGGGGAGATCACCTTCCGCACCAAGGAAGCAAAGGAAGCGTTGGCATTGGCTAAAAAAGCGTTTCCGAAAGCGGTGATCGGCGCGGGAACGGTATTGACGGTGGAACAGGCGGAGGAAGCGATCGATGCGGGCGCGGATTTTATCGTCAGCCCCGGATTTCACGAAAAGACGGTAGCCTATTGCTTAAAGCGAAACGTTTTGATGATCCCGGGGTGCGCAACACCGGGAGAGATGGAACGAGCCATGGACTTGGGACTGACGGCGGTGAAATTCTTCCCGGCGGAAAGTGCCGGCGGCGTCCCCTTTTTAAAGGCGATAGCCGCTCCTTATCAAAACCTTCGCGTGATGCCTACCGGCGGGATCACGCTTCATAATCTAAACGATTACTTGAGCTGTCCCAACGTGTTTGCCTGCGGCGGGAGCTTTATGGTGCCAAAGGAGCTTTTGCGGGCGGAGGATTACGAAGGGATCACCCGCTTGACCAGACAGACGGTGGCGGCCATGCTGGGGCTTCGTTTCGAGGGGATCTGGGATCCGAAGGCGGATGGTTCGCCGTCCCTTTTTTCATCCTGGTTTTCCAAAGAGCGCGCCTTTTTGAAACATCAAATGGAACAGGAAGAAAAGGCCATCTTCTTTTCCTGCTCCTCGCTGGATAGGGCGGAAGGGTATTTTTCCGCCGTGGGAGAGGCGTTTAAACAGGAGCACGACAGTTCGGGAGCGCTTTCGGCGCTGATTTTTGAAAAGAAGATGTTGAGATTTACCGTTTGTTTCATAAAATAAGAAGGGAGCATTTTATGGCACAGGTTATCACTTTAGGGGAAATTCTTCTTCGCCTTTCGCCAAAGGGATATCAGCGCTTTGTCCAGGCGGATGCCTTTTTGGCGATCTACGGCGGCGGAGAAGCGAACGTAGCGCTGGCACTTTCGGGATTTTCGGTAGACGCCGCTTTTGTGAGCAAGGTCCCTGCCCATGAGATCGGCCAGTCGGCGGTCAACGCCCTTCGGAGATATGGCGTCGATACTTCGAAGATCCTTCGGGGGGGAGACCGGCTTGGCATTTATTTTTTGGAGCCAGGCGCGTCTCAGCGTCCCTCTAAAGTGATCTATGACCGGGCGGGGTCGGCATTTGCGCTGGCGTCTCCCGATGAGTTTGACTGGGAGACGATCTTTTCCGGTGGAAAGTGGTTCCATTTTTCCGGCATCACTCCCGCTTTGGGAGAAAATGCGAGGCAAATCTGTCTTGACGCCTGTCAGAAGGCGAAGGAGATGGGATTGACGGTGAGTTGTGACTTAAATTACCGGAAAAATCTTTGGACAGAAGCAGAAGCCGGAAAGGTGTTAAAAGGGTATCTGCCTTATGTGGATGTGTTGATCGCCAATCAGGAGCAGATCAAGGGACTTTTTTCGATGGACGCGGTAAGCGCCGAGATCAAAGAGGAAACGGTGGATTACAGCGGATGTGAAAGCTTGCTCCATCAGCTTCGCGCCCGTTGGCCTCATCTTCAAAAGATCGCTTTGAGCCTTCGGGGATCGGTTTCCGGGGACGATAATTATTTTGGCGCTATGTTTGACGACGGAGCACAGACCGCCGTTTCACCCAATTACCGGATCCATATGGTGGATCGGGTGGGAAGCGGCGACGCGTTTGCCGCCGGGATCATTTACGGAAGCCTTTTGGGGCTTTCCGCGAAGGAGACGGTGGATTTCGCGGTAGCGTCGGGAACACTTAAGCATACCATCGAGGGGGACTCGGCGCTGATGACGGTAGACGAGGTAAAAGCCCTCGCCGGTGGGGACGGTTCCGGTAAGGTACAGCGATAACAAAAAAACCGAAAAGGCAAGGCCTTTTCGGTTTTTCCTTTATGATTTCTTTTCACTCAGCTGGATCTGCTCGGTGATGAAAGGGATGACCTGTTCTTTTTTTAATGAGAACACATAGGACAGTTCCTCATACAGAAGGGCTTCGATTTCTTTTAAGGCGTGCTCTTCGAATTGCCGGAGCTTTTTCCCTTTTTCTTTAGAATGCTGCTCTTTGGTGTAAAGGGTCTTCATTAACTGGATCATCCTTTTTCGATCACCGCTTTTTAAAATTTCCTTACAGATCTCCTTTTGTTCATCTTCCCTTTCTACGGTGAGCAGTTTGGTGGAGGGAATGGACCGGATCAACGCATACATCTCTTCGGCTGAATAGATCCGACGCATTTGTGCTATCAGATCCGGGTTGCCGGTAGGGACATAAAATGCCGTTTCCTGGTTTTCCCGAGGCCGCAAGACGTAATACTGGATACGGTTACCGTAGAAATCTTTCTCGGTGATCTCCGATATGGTGCAGATGCCGTGGTTTTTGTACAAAACGGTATCGTTGACCTGTAGCATAAAATTCCTCCTTTTCAAAATAAAAACGCATGCTCGCATAACCGGACTTACGTTTATGCAAACAACACGTTAGCTTTCTTTCATTATAACATGTTTTGAAAAAAAGGGCCAATGGACATTTTTCACAAACTTTATTTTGTGCTTTTCCTATAAGAAAAGCTTTTTTGGGGAAAAAATAAAAGCAAACGGAACAGAAGAAAAAACCTTTTACGCTTTATTCATTGTTCCTTCATTTCTCTCCGTTACAATAATTTCGTTCGTTTTGGAACAGAAGGGGTGTTTTATGAAAAGAAAATGGATCGCTGTTTTATTGGCGATGGCAGTTATGCTTAGCGCTACGGCCTGCGGCGGCGAAAACAATCAGAGCAGTTCTTCTCCCTCCTCGGAAAGCGAGGAGACGGCGGATGCCGCGATCTACGGAGAACATTTTTCTCTGAGCAGCGCTGAAGTGCAATATCTTTACCAGTATTTTTATAACAGCTATGCGCCGTACTTTGAATGGTATGGTGTCGACGAAACCAAATCCCTCAAAGAGCAGGAGTACTATGAGGGAAAAAGCTGGTTTGATATGATCATGGATCAGGCGGTGGCTTACGGCAGAGATATTCTGGCTTTTTGTGAGGAAGCGAATCGTCTGGGCTATACGGTGACCGACGAGGATATGGAAGAGATCGACGCTAATATTCAAGCGCTCGAGGAAGAGGGCGCGGCTCTTGGATACGAGGACCTGGAAAGTTATTTTTCCGAGGAATACGGGATCCTTCTTACCAAAGAGGAGTACCGGGAGTATATGAAGAAAAATGAGCTGGCAAACCAGTTGACTACCGATCTGCTGGCGGGGTACAGCTGCACCGATGAGGAGATCGAATCCTATTACGAAGCGCACGAAAAGGAATTTACCTTTGTAGATTATCTCACCTTTACCTTTTCTCCCGAAGAAGGGGGCTTGACTGCCGAGGAATGTGAGACGGCGGTGAGCCGTTTAGAAGGGGCTCAAAGCGAAGAGGAATTTCGCGCTGTTTTAAGCGAATATACCTCGGCAGAGGATGGAGAGTTTTTGGTTACCAAAGCCGGATATATGGACAGCGACGCGTTTTCAAACTGGGCTTTTTCTTCGGGCAAAGCGGGAGAAGTGTATACTGTTACGGATGACGACAGCCAAAGCAGTACCGTATATTTTCTTTTGACCGATCCCTATCGGGATGAAAGCAAAACGGTAAATGTCCGCCATGTACTTCTTTCCCCCGGAACCTATGGCGGAGAGGATGCCGCGCTGGAGAAAGCGGAGAAGCTGTTAAACAGCTTTGACGGCACCGAAGAAAGCTTTATCGAGGTGGCTAAACAGTACAGCGAGGATTCCAACGCTGCGGAAGGCGGGCTTTACGAAAACGTGAAGTCCGGAGAGATGGTGGACGAGTTCAACGATTGGATCTTCGGCGAGCGGGCGGCTGGTGATCACGATATCGTAGAAACCGACTACGGCTACCATTTGATGTATTACGTGGGCGACGGGGATCCCGCCTGGAAAGCGGACGTCAGAGACGCGATGCTGGATGAGGATTATGACGAAGATTATACCCGGATCGCGGAAGCGGCCAATATCGCTACCAACGAAGAATTGATCGATGAGATCGAAGGATAAAAAAGCGGGCTTTCGCCCGCTTTTTTGACAGCTGATTTTCCCTCAAACGGTATTTTATCCAAGAACACAGAATAAAACCACCCATTATTGATGGGTGGTTTTATTTATGGCTTTATTCTTTTCCGCTCCAGCAGTAGGTGCAAAGCTTTTTGGGATCGATCCCTACCGACTCAATCATATCATCTAAACGGTGGTAACGAAGAGAGGTAAAATGAAGCTTTTCTCCAATCGTATCCACCATCTTTTGGTATTTCTCACTATTGGGATCGGCGTATTCCCGAAGCATAGCGGCATCCGGTTCCTTTCCTTCCAACTCTTTGATGACCCGGCGGGTAATGAGTTCCATTTCCGATGAGGTACGGGAGAAGTTCAAATACTTGCATCCAAACAAAAGGGGAGGACAACCTAAGCGGATATGCACTTCTCTGGCGCCGCTCTGGTACAAAAACTCGGTGGTTTCCCGAAGCTGGGTTCCGCGGACAATGGAGTCGTCGATCAAAAGAAGGCTCTTTCCTTCAATGAGGTCATGAACGGGGATCAGCTTCATTTTGGCGATGAGGTCTCGTTTGCTTTGGTGGGTAGGCATAAAGGAACGGGGCCAGGTGGGAGTGTATTTGACGAAGGGGCGGGAGAAGGGGTAGCCCGATTCGTTGGCGTAACCAATGGCATGGGCGATGCCGGAGTCGGGAACACCGGCGACAATATCCGGTTTTACGTTGTCCCGTTTCGCCAAAAGCCTTCCACAATTATATCGTACTTTTTCTACGCTGATCCCCTCGTAGGAAGAAGAAGGGTATCCGTAATAGATCCAAAGAAAGGTACAGATCTTCATATCCTTTCCGGGCGCAACCAATGTCGTTACTTTTTCCGGTGTCAACACCGCGATCTCCCCCGGACCCAACTCCTTATAATCACTGTAGCCTAAATTCAAATAGGCAAAGCTTTCAAAGCTGGCGCAGAAACCGGTATCTTTTTGACCGATCACAATAGGGGTGCGGCCAAGCTTATCTCTCGCGGCATAGATGCCTTTGGGGGTCAAAATCAGCATACTTACAGAGCCGTCGATGATCTCCTGGGCATACTGGATCCCTTCGATAAAATTTTCTTTCTGGTTGATGATCGCCGCCACCAGCTCGGTGGGATTGATCTCGCCGTTTTGCATTTCAAAGAAATGGGTGTTGGGGTGGATATGGTGCTCTACAATATCTTTTAAATTGTTGATCTTTCCCACAGCAGTAATGGCAAAGCTCCCATGGTGAGAGTGGATGAAGATCGGCTGGGCTTCATAGTCGGAAATACACCCGATCCCCAAATTTCCTTTCATGGAAGTGGATTCCTTGGTAAATTTGGTCCGAAAAGGCGCATTTTCGATGTTATGGATCGCCTTGTCAAAGCCAAGCTCTTCGTCATATACCGCCATACCTGCCCGGCGGGTGCCGAGGTGGGAATGGTAGTCTGTTCCAAAAAACAAATCAAATACACAATCTTCTTTTAATGCAGCTGCGAAAAATCCACCCATATTTTTTACCTCTTTATTCTTATTTTCCTTTTACAGTAACGTGATCCCGCGCTGGGCACAGGCTTCCACCATGCCAAAATCCCAAAGGGAGGACTGCACCTCGCCGATATGGGCTTTCTGGAGCATAACCATGCAAAGCCGGGACTGACCGATGCCGCCGCCGATGGTAACGGGAAGCTCGCCGTTTAACAGCATTTGATGATACGGAAGATTTAACCGGTCCTCACAATCCGCCGCGGCAAGCTGGCGTTTCAAAGACTCGGGGTTTACCCGGATCCCCATAGAGGAAAGCTCTACCGCCCGGTTCAACAGGGGATACCAGATCAAAATATCACCGTTTAACGACCAGTCGTCGTAGTCGGGCGCCCGCCCATCATGGGGTCTGCCGTCGGAAAGAGGAGCACCAATACCCATTAAGAACACCGTTTTGAATTCTTTCGCCGCCGCGTCCTCCCGTTCTCTCGGACTCAAAGTGGGGTAGCGCTGTAAAAGCTCTTCGGCGGTCAGGAAGGTGACCGTTTCCGAAATAAACGGTTCGATTTCCGGGTTTTCCTCTTGGAGCGCCTCTTCGGTCTCCTTGATCGCCCGCATCACCCGGCGCACGGTATGACGAAGGGTCTCTTCATTGCGCATCTCCGGCGTCAGAATCTTTTCCCAGTCCCATTGATCCACATAGATGGAATGGAGATTGTCTAACTTCTCATCCCGGCGAATGGCGTTCATATCGGTATACAGTCCCGTGTTGGGACCGAAATGATACCGCTTCAAGGCGAGACGTTTCCATTTGGCGAGGGAATGGACGATCTCCGCTTCCTCTTTGATCTCCGGGATATCGAAGGAAACAGGACGCTCCGTCCCGTTTAAATCGTCGTTGATACCGCTGTTTTTCCGGACAAAAAGAGGAGCGGATACCCGGGTGAGATGAAGCCGTTCGGAAAGCTTCTGCTCAAAGGTATCCTTAACAAATTTAATGGCAATTTCTGTTTGAAGAATATTCAGTTTCGGATGATAGGCGTTCGGAAAGGTGGTTTCCAATAATGACATAAAGGGTCCCTCCCACTTTTTTCAGTATATTCTTTATTGTATCATATCAAAAAACGATTGGCAACGGCTTCTTTTCCCAAAGAAGCCTTATAAATATACGAAAGTTTCGGGCAAAAAGAAGACCGTCTCTTTTTTCGACGGTCTTACTTTTACTATAAAATGTTCGTTAAGTCTTCGGTAAAGAGAGCCAAAAAGAGGGAGCGCATCCAAAAGACGTCTTCGCTTCCGCCAAGCTCTCTTACCGCATGCATGGAAAGCATAGGATTTCCGATGTCTACCGTTAAAATGCCCTCGGAAGCGGCGATCACAGGTCCGATCGTACCTCCGCCTCGCTGGTCGCTGTGGTTGACAAAGACTTGATAGGGAATGCCGTTTTTCTCGCACAGGTACCGGAACACGGCGCTTCCTTTGGGCGAGGAAGCGTAGGACTGATAATAGGATTCCTTTAAGACGGGGCCTTTATTCAGCTGGATCTTATGATAGGGGTCCGCCTTTTGCGGGTAAGCGGGATGGGTCGCATGGGCCATATCCGCCGAAAAAGCAATAGAGTGCGCTATCGCCCGGCAGCGATCCTCTACCGAAAGGGAACATTTTTCACAAATTCGGCTGATCGTCTCCGAGAGCAGGGCGCCTCTTGCGCCTCTTGTGGAAAGGGAGCCGATCTCCTCGTGGTCAAAGGCAAAGGCAACCGCGGTGTAGGGCGTCTCTTTTGCCTCGATCAGCGCCCGAAAGGAAGCGTAGACCATAGACGCGTCGTCTAAATGTCCGGCGCAGATCATCTCCTCCTTCGCCCCGATAAAGCATGGCGGCGTTACGTCCACCAAAGAAAGCTCGTAAGACAAAATATCCTCTTTTTGGACCGAAAGGGTATCCGCCAAAAAGGAAAGGAAGGTTCCTTCCTTCTGATCTGTTAAAGAGAAGACGGGAAGGGCTTCGGTTTGGAGATTGACATGGTTTCCCTCGTTAATATCCCGCATAATGTGGATGGCGGGGCTTGGAATCACCAAAAGGGGCTTATCGATAAACAAAAGCCGGTCCTCAATGCCTTTTTCGGTTTTGACACAGACCAGTCCCGCGATCCCCAAAGGGCGGTCGAACCAGCCTCTGACAATCAGACCGCCGTACGGAGCCGTTAAAATGCGCTCGTAGCCTCCTTCTACCGCAGAAGGGTGCGCTTTGATATGAAAGCCCGGGGCGTCATGATGCGCGCCAGAGATCCGAAATCCGGTTTCCGCCAAGGGGGCGGTCCCCAATCGAAAGGCGCAAAGGGCGGTTTTGTCTTTGGTGAAATAATAAAGGCTGCCGGGGGACAATTCCCACTTTTCCGTTTCCTTTAATTCGATGCCGCCTGCGTTTTTTAACGCCTGCCGAAACCACTCCACCGAATGATAGGGGGTGGGGGTTTTGGATAGATAGTCTAAAAGGCTGCTTGCGTCTTGATTTTTCATATCGGTCCTCCTTAGCTTTTAAGCTCAGCGATGGTGACGCCGGTTTCCCCTTCGCCGTACACGCCAAGACGATAGGTGCGGATGTTTTTATGACGCTTTAAATGCTGCTGAACAGCGGCGCGCAAGGCGCCGGTACCTTTGCCATGGATGATGGTGATCTGGTTTAAATGGCTCAGCACAGCATTGTCGATAAACTGATCCAGATCCAAAAGGGCTTCTTCTACCGTTTTCCCTCTGAGGTCACATTCGGTGTTCACATTGCGCTGGGCAAGAGAGGTGCGTTTGATGGTCTGTCCGCCAAGCTGGACCTTGGGACGGTTTTCCAAAAGGCGAAGATTGCTTTGATGGACTTTCGTTTTGATGATCCCCGCCTGAACGGTGACAAAGCCGGATTTATCCGCCGGCTTTAAGACGGTCCCTTCTTTGTCGATGTCTACGATCCTTACATCGTCGCCGGCTTTCAGGGGGCGGGGAAGGGTATAGGAATCATTTGTTCTCGTCTTTACCGGATTGGCGGTGTCGTAAAGCTTTCCAAGCCGGCTTTTGAGTTTGGAGCGGGCTTCCAGTTCCTTTTTCGAAAACTCCGCCTTGTCCTTTTCCTTGCGAAGAGCGTCCAATTCATCCATAAGGGCTTGGGAATCTCTGGTGACCTTTTCTACGATCCGGGCGGCTTCCTCTTTGGCTTTGGACAGTTCCTTTTCCTTTTCTTCCTCCAGCTTTTGATGGTAAGCGCGGATCTCCAACCGGGTCTTTTCGATGATTTTTTCTTTTTCCCTGATCTCCCGTTCGGATCTTTCGTAGTTTTGTCTTGCGGTCTCCAATGTGTCGATGACGTCTTCAAACCGTTTGTTTTCGCTTTGTACCAGATTTTTTGCTTCGTCAATGATGGAAGGGGCCAACCCTAACTTTTCCGAGATGGCGAAGGCGTTGGAGCGCCCGGGAACACCGGTAAGAAGGCGGTAGGTAGGACGAAGTGTCTCCAAATCAAATTCACAGCACGCGTTTTCCACTCCGTCGGTTTGCAGCGCGTAAAGCTTTAATTCCGCGTAGTGGGTGGTGGCGGCGATGCGGCAGCCTTTTTTCCTTAGATGCTCCAAAATCGCCTGGGCAATGGCGGCGCCCTCCACAGGATCGGTGCCGCTTCCCAGCTCATCCAAGATCACCAAAGAGCGAAAATCCGTTTTCTCCAAAATAGAGACCATATTGGTCATATGGGCGGAGAAGGTGGAAAGAGACTGTTCGATACTCTGTTCGTCGCCGATGTCCACAAGCACATCTTCAAAGGTGGAGATCACCGACTGGTCCGCCACCGGGATCAGCAGTCCGCACATGGTCATCACCGTCAGCAGTCCCAGCGTTTTCAGCGCTACCGTTTTACCGCCGGTATTGGGACCGGTAATGACCAAAGCGGTGTAATCCTCTCCCAGACGAAGGTCAATAGGGACCACCTTGTTTTTGTCAATGAGGGGATGGCGGGCTTTTCGTAAAAAGACCTTGCCGTCCTCGGTGACCTTGGGCATTCTGGCATTCATTTTCGCCGCCAGATTGCTTTTGGCAAACAAAAGGTTGAGATCCACGATGTCATGGTACAAAAGCAAAATGCCCTGGGAAGCGTCGCCCACCTGTCCGGAAAGGTCGTAAAGAATCCGTTCGATCTCCGCCTGCTCTTTGGATTTGAGCACCCGGATCTCGTTGTTGGCTTCTACAACGGCAATGGGTTCGATAAAGTAGGTGGAGCCGCTGGAGGAGGTGTCGTGGATCAACCCGTCTACCTGTCCCCGGTATTCGCTTTTGACCGGCACCACAAAGCGGCCGTCCCGCATGGTGACGATGTTGTCCTGAAGGTATTTCTGGTAAGTAGAAGAACGGGTCATCTTTTCTAACTGGTCCCTTGCCTTCAGCTCGGTTTGGCGGATCTTCCGGCGGATGGAAAAAAGCTCCGGGGAAGCGTTATCGTCGATCTCTTCTTCGCTGATGATGGCGGAGGAGATGGTCCGCTCCAGGGAACGGTTTAAGTACAGACGGGAAAACTGCTCCGAAAGGGCGTTGTCCTCATCAGAAAAATTGTCCCCCCATTGGGAGAGGATCTGTCCCTGACGCAAAACGGCGGCGATGTTTAAAAGATCTCCCGGGGAGAGCATACCGCCTGCCTGCGCCGCTTTGAGCCGGGCGACAGGGCTTCGAAAACGGGTAAAATGGGGGGTGCCAAACCTTACGGTGAGGGCAAAGGCGTCGTTGACCCGGTTTAACTCTCTTTGGATCTCCGCCAGATCGGTTTCCGGCTGGATAGAGAGCGCCTTTTCTCTCGCG
>CALWZB010000114.1 GCA_944385915.1 uncultured Clostridia bacterium
TGAGGGACAGAGCTCCTTTTTTGGGTTTGTTGGTGTCGCAACTTAACTATACCCTATGAAGGCTCTGTCCTTCTACTTTTTTCTCTCTTTCTTTTCCTCTCTGTCCAATATGTATTGTAGCTCTACACCCATTTTTGAAAAGAAAAAGCCGGTTTATTGACAAACGCAAGGTTTGGTGGTATAATCTCACCATCGGTCATGATGGCAAAGAGTAAGACCGGTATCCTTTTTCAGAGAGCGCCCGGTGGGTGAAAGGGCGTAAAAGGACCGGACCGAATACATGCCGGAGCTGTTTTTTTGAAACGAAAGGAGTAGGAAAAACCGGGTGCGCCCGTTATTGCGTCAGAGTATGTCAGTACTCGCTGAGGCCGCGTGTCGCGAGAGCGCGGTGAAGTAGAGGTGGTAACACGAATTTTTCGTCCTCTACCCAATGATCATTGGGTAGAGGCTTTATTTCTGCCCAAAAAAAGAAAGGAAGGATCCTTATGACCTTATACGAAGAGTTAGTGCGCCGGGGGCTGATCGCCCAGGTTACCGATGAGGAAGAGATCAAAGATGTGATCAACAACGGAAAGGCGGTATTTTACATTGGCTTCGACTGTACCGCCGACAGCCTCACCGCCGGGCATTTTATGGCGCTGACGCTGATGAAACGGCTCCAGATGGCGGGAAACCGTCCTATCGCGTTAATCGGCGGAGGCACGACTATGATCGGCGACCCGTCGGGGCGCACCGATATGCGTAAAATGCTCACCAAAGAGGATATCGCCCACAACGCGGAATGTTTTAAAAAGCAGATGGAGCGGTTTATCGAGTTTGGGGAAGGCAAGGCGATTATGCTCAACAACGCCGACTGGCTTTTGAACTTAAACTATGTGGACCTGTTAAGAGAGGTGGGCGCATGCTTTAGCGTCAACCGGATGCTTACCGCCGAGTGCTACAAACAGCGCATGGAAAAAGGGCTTTCCTTCTTGGAATTTAACTACATGATCATGCAAAGCTACGACTTCTACTACATGTTTCAGCATTACGGCTGCAATATGCAGTTTGGCGGCGATGACCAGTGGAGCAATATGTTAGGCGGTACTGAGCTGATCCGGAGAAAGCTTGGAAAAGACGCCTACGCGATGACCATTACCCTTTTGACCGACTCTCAGGGCAAAAAGATGGGCAAGACCGCCGGAAACGCGGTGTGGCTGGACGCCAATAAGACTTCTCCCTATGACTTCTTCCAGTATTGGAGAAACGTAGGCGACGCCGATGTTATCAAATGCTTGAAGATGCTTACGTTTATCCCCATCGAGGAGATCGAGGAGATGGAAAAGACGCTGTCCGGCGCCGAGCTGAACAGCGCCAAGGAGCGGCTCGCTTACGAGCTCACCGAGATGGTTCACGGCAAAGAAGAAGCGGACAAAGCGTTAGAAACGGTGAGAAGCATCTTTTCCTCCGCCGCCAATGCGGAAAATATGCCCTTTACCGTTATTGAAAGCGAAGCGTTTACCGACGGAACCATCGGCCTTTTGACGTTGCTTGTGAAGTGCGGTCTGGCGTCTTCCAATGGAGAAGCGAGACGGTTGGTTTCCCAGGGCGGGATCTCGGTAGACGGGGAAAAAGCCACCGATCCCAACGCTAAGCTGACGCTGGAGAAGGAAGTGGTCTTAAAGAAGGGCAAAAAGATCTTCCACAAGGCGATGAGAGGCTAAAAAACGGGAAATTTTTTAAGAAAGCCCTTGCTTTTTTCTTTGGGATATGGTATCATATCGTAGATATTGTTCCGCCGGGGATTCCCGGTGGGGATTAATGTTCAAAACACATTAAAGCGGGCAGTCCTCTGCGGGGAAATATCCGGCGCAAGAATGTCTGAAAACCAGGAGGAAAACAATGGATGCATTAAAACTGATCTCTCAGTCCAGCATGAAAGCGGACGCACCGAAGCTTTTGGTCGGTGACTATGTTCGGGTCATGGTAAAGATCCGTGAAGGCGACAAAGAACGTTTACAGGCCTTCGAGGGCACCATCATCGCGATGAAGCATGGCGGTATTTCCGAGACCTTTACGGTGCGGCGGATTGCTCACGGCGTAGGAATCGAAAGAGTCTTCCCTCTCCATTCTCCCAATGTGGCGAAGGTGGAAGTGCTGCGTCATGGCCGCGTAAGAAGAGCGAAGCTTTACTACCTGCGTAAGAGAGTGGGTAAGGCTGCGAGAGTAAAAGAAAAGATCCTGTAAGCAAGCGGAAAGGGACGGTAATCGTCCCTTTTTTTTTTTTTTTTTGTACTTAAAGGGGAGTGGAGCAAACGGAAGGTAAGAGAAACTTCATTGATTCCGCTTTGTTGGATATATTAGCGGAATTTGACGCACTGGATAAGAAAGCGCGGAATACTGCCGGGGACACAGCACCCGCCGCTCCAAGCACCGAACCAAAGCCGCCGGTTTCTCCCAAAGAAGCGAAGGAAGAACCAAAGCCGGAAACCGTGTCCGACTCTTTGGCAGAACCTGTGGAGCATACATCCTTTTTGACCGAGGCGCCTACCCGGCGGTTTTCTTTAAAGCCCAAGGCGCAGGAGCCGCTAAAGGAGATCCCTGCTTCTTCCTTTGCCGACAGCGCCGCCGTCAAGGAACGGCAGCATCAGAGCGAGGAACTGATAAAAAAGATCCAGGCCGCTAAAGGGATCGTCCCCAAAGAGGAGAAAGCGCCCTCTTTGGAGCCACCGGCAGAGGATTCGGAGGATTTGAAAGAAACGCTTTCCGAGGAAAAAGAGGATGCCGGGCGCGGAAAAAGGACACTGAATCTCAAAAAGGAGATTTTCGATTGGGTCAAGGCGTTCGTGATCTCTTTCGCGGCGGTGTTTTTGGTTTTTACCTTTGTCATCCGGGTGGTGGCGGTAGATGGTTCGTCTATGAGCCCTACCTTGTCCGACGGGGATCGGGTTGTGATTTCCAATTTGTTCTATACGCCGGAAAACGGTGATATCGTGGTGCTGTCCGAAAATACCGGCTTGGATAAATGGCTCATCAAACGGGTCATAGCGGTCGGCGGCCAGACGCTGGACATCAGCGATGAAGGCGTGGTGCTGTTAAACGGCGTAGAGCTGGAAGAGGACTATGTCGCCGAGGCGATCTTTACTTACGGGGATATGACCTACCCGTTGGAGGTCCCCGAAGGATATCTTTTTGTGATGGGGGATAATCGAAACCACTCTTTAGACAGCCGCTTTTCTACCGTCGGGCTGGTGCCTGAGGAGGAAGTGGTGGGACGGCTTTTGATTCGGATTTTCCCGTTTTCCTCTTTTGGAAAGGTGGAGTAAATATGGATGGAGAAAAGAAAGCCAAAGTCAAAAAGGAACTGATCGAGTGGGGAAAATCCCTTCTTTTTGCCGCCGTGATCGTGGGGCTGCTGTTTGGTTTTGTCATTATGCCGTATACCATCGTCGGTTCTTCGATGGAGCCGACGCTGCTGCCGGATGACCGGGTGATCGTCTACCAGCTTTTTTACTCCCCGAAACAGGGAGATATCGTTATCCTTTCCGAGGATACCGGTTTGAATGAAACGCTGGTCAAACGGGTGATCGCCTTAGAGGGTCAGACGGTGGACATCGACGCGGACGGATATGTATGGGTAGACGGCGAGCGTTATGCCGCCGCCGAAGGTGTTGCCGCGATCCAGGAGAACTGGCGGGGGGATATGGACTATCCGGTGACGGTGCCGGAGGGCTGTATCTTTGTGATGGGAGATAACCGAAACGCGTCCACCGACAGCCGGGATGAACGCGTAGGATTTGTAAACGCGGATGAAGTCAAAGGGAAAGTGGTGCTTCGCATCCGTCCTCTTTCCCGGTTCGGACTGGTGGATTAAAGAAAGGAAACGATATGGAAACGGCATCGGTACAATGGTTTCCCGGTCATATGGCCAAAACCCGGCGGATGATCGGCGAATGCTTGAAACTGGTGGATCTGGTGGTGGAGCTTCGGGACGCGAGGATTCCGTTAAGCTCCGCCAATCCTGAGCTTCCCAAATGGATCGGCGATAAGAAGCGGATCATTTTGCTCAATAAAGCGGATACCGCCGACCCTGAGGTGACGGCACTTTGGCTTTCTTATTATGAAAGTCAGGGTATTCCGGCTATGGCTTTGGATTCCAAAAGCGGCAAAGGGGTCAACCGGTTTATCCCTTTGGTCAAAAAAGAGCTTGCCGATGTGTTGGAGAAACGAAAACAAAAGGGTATGGTGGGAAGGACCCTTCGGATGATGGTGGTCGGGATCCCCAATGTGGGGAAATCCTCCTTCATCAACCGGTTAGCCGGTTCCCGCCGCACCAAGGTTGAGGATCGTCCCGGCGTTACCAGAGGAAAGCAGTGGGTCACTGTCAACCAGGGACTGGAGCTTTTGGATATGCCGGGTGTGCTCTGGCCTAAGTTTGAGGATCCCCTGGTGGGGGAAAAGCTCGCCTTTACCGGCGCCGTCAAGGATCAGGTCACCGACACCGAACAGCTTGCGGCGCGGCTTTTGGAGTGGCTTTTGGAAGGATACCCCCATCTTTTGGCTCAGCGTTTTTCCCTTTCGGAGGACGAGATCCAAAACGAGCCGGGTTACCGGCTTTTGGAGATGGTGGGCGAAAAACGGGGGATGCGCATGCGGGGCGGCGAGATCAATACCGAGCGGGCGGCCGCGGCGGTATTGGATGAATACCGGGCGGGAAAGTTCGGCAAGATCTCTTTAGAACGCCCGTAAAGGAGAAGAATATGTCTTTGTATCCATATGACGAGGGGCTTGGCATCGAGAATTTCTGCGGTGTGGATGAAGCGGGGAGAGGTCCGGTAGCCGGCGACGTATATGCCGGCGCGGTGATCTTGTCCTTTCGCCCGGAGGATCAGATCGAGGGCTTAAACGACAGCAAGAAAATCAGCGAGAAAAAACGGGCGGCTCTTTACGAAGAGATCCAGAAAAAAGCGGTGGCTTACGCCTTTGGGGTCGCCTCTGTTGAGGAGATCGAAACCCTCGGGATCAAGGAAGCGACCTTTTTGGCAATGCAGCGGGCGGTGGACGCCCTTTTTGTGAAGCCGAGGTTTGCTCTGGTGGACGGGAGCCTGAATCCCCGTTTATCGGTGCCCTCCCGCTGCCTGGTGAAAGGAGACCAGACCTCCGCCTCCATCGCGGCGGCGTCCATTGTCGCGAAAGTGGAGCGGGACCGGTATATGTGCCGTATGGCAAAGCTGTATCCCGATTACCAGTTTGAAAAGCATAAGGGATATGGAACAAAGGATCATCGCCAGCTTTTGGAACAGTACGGCGTGACCCCCATCCACCGGCTAAGCTTTTTGAAAAAGTGGGGATATGAAAATACGGCAAAGCAGCACGGGGTGTTAGGGGAAGCGGCGGCCAAGGCTCTTTTTCTTGACGCCGGTTATCAGGTGGTGGAAAAAAATTACCGCTGTCCTTACGGAGAGGTTGATCTTATCGCGGAAAACGGGGAGTTTTTGGTTTTCTGCGAGGTGAAAACCCGCACCGAGGGAAGCCTTTCCACTCCGAAAGAGGCGGTGGATCAAAAAAAGCGGGAAAAGCTTACCAAAACGGCGCTGATCTACATAAGCGAGCACAACGTTTCGCTTCAGCCCCGGTTTGATGTCGTCGAGATATTATTGACCAAAGCGGGAACAGTCAAAGACAGCGAGTGGTACCAAAACGCGTTTTAGCAAAGGAGGGGACTATGGGACATTTTGATTTACATTGCGATACGCTGCGAAAATGTCTGGCGGATCGGGAAAGCTTGATGACCAATTCTTACGATGTTTCGGTGAAACGGGGACTCTTTCTTTCGCCGTGGATCCAGGTTTTTGCCGCGTCGGTCCCCGAAGAACTTAAAGGAGTCAAGGCGTACCGCCATTTTCTCAAGCAGGCAGAGATCTTCCATAACACGGCGAAGGAAAACGAGGATTTCTGCGTGTTTGACCCGGAGCATATCCGGCTTGACACCTGTAACGGCATCTTAGCGGTAGCCAACGGCACCGCCCTTGGGAAAAAGTTAGAGCGGATCAAGGAGTTTAAAGAACTTGGCGTTTTGCTGTTCGCGTTGGTTTGGAACGGGGAAAACGAGTTTGGCGGCGGGATCAACTCCGAAGCCGGGCTGTCGAAGCTTGGGGCGGAAGCGGCCAAACGTCTTACTGAGGCGGGGATCGCTTTGGATGTGTCCCACATGAACCGGGCTACCTTTTGGGATCTTTGCGACGTCACTGACGCGCCCTTGGTAGCGAGCCACTCCAACTGCTTTTCCCTTTGCCCCCATCTTCGGAATCTGGATGATTTACAGATCCAGGAGATCATTCGGAGAAAGGGTCTGATCGGCGTCAACTTTTATCCTGTTTTTGTCAACGGGGAAAGCGATTGCAGCTTCCAGGAGCTGAGACAGCATATCCGCAAGATCATCGCGCTGGGCGGCGAGGACTGTATCGCCGTGGGGAGCGATTTTGACGGCGCGGCGATGCCGGTGAATGTGAACCGGATCGAAAAGATCGCCTCGTGGCATGAAAATTTGAGAAAGCATTTTTCCGAGGAATTTGTACAAAAAATCACCTATCAAAACGCGCTGGACTTCTTTACCAGGATCAGCCGTTAAACCCAAAAAAGGAGTGTCAATCAACATGGAGTACCAAAGCACCAGAGATTCTTCGCTTCGCCTTTCGTCGGCTCAGGCTATCGCCCAGGGCATTTCCGCTGAGGGAGGACTGTTTGTCCCCTCGGAGATCCCTTCTCTTTCCATGCAGGAGATGGAAAGCCTCCTTGGCGCCTCCTATCGGGAAAAGGCCAAAGCGGTGCTGAAAAAGTTTCTCACCGATTTTACCGACGAGGAGTTAAACTACTGCGTCGATAACGCCTATACCGATCAAAAATTTGACAGCGATAATATCTTTGAGTTGTCTAAGGTCGGAGACACCGCTTTCCTTTTAGAGCTTTGGCACGGTCCCACCTGTGCGTTTAAGGATATGGCGTTACAGCTTCTCCCTTATCTGATGACGGTATCCGCTAAAAAGACGGTGGCGGATAAAGAGATCGTGGTGCTGGTTGCCACTTCGGGAGACACGGGAAAAGCGGCTTTGGAAGGGTTTAAAGACGTCCCCGGCACCCGGATGCTGGTCTTTTATCCCGAAGACGGGGTAAGCCGGATGCAGAAATTACAGATGACCACCCAAGAAGGGGAAAACCTTTTTGTCTGCGCCATCAAAGGCAATTTCGACGATGCCCAAAACGGGGTCAAAGCCATCTTTACCGATCCGGAGATCTTAAAGGAATTGGAGCAAAACGGCCAGATGTTTTCCTCCGCAAACTCCATCAACTGGGGCAGACTGGTCCCCCAGATCGTCTATTATGTGGCGGCGTATTTAAAGATGGTGGAGGAAAAGGAGATCGCCCTTGGCGACGAGATCAACGTCGCGGTTCCCACCGGAAACTTCGGCAATATTTTGGCGGCATACTATGCGGCGCAGATGGGACTTCCGGTGAAAAAGCTCATTTGCGCATCCAATAAAAACAAGGTCCTGACCGATTTTATCGCCACCGGTACCTATGATAAAAACCGGGAATTTTATCTTACCTCTTCGCCTTCGATGGATATTTTGATCTCCTCCAATCTGGAGCGGCTGTTGTACGCCCTTTCCGGAAAGGACGACAGCGCCATCAGAACCTGGTTTTCCGCGCTGAAGACGCAAGGACGGTACACCGTTCCCGATTCGGTGAAAGAGGAGCTTCAAAGCCGGTTTTACGGTGGTTTTTGCGACGATGCCGAAACGGAAGCGATTATCCGCGAGGTGTTTTCCCGGTACGGCTACCTTTGCGACACCCATACGGCGGTAGGCGTTAAGGTCTATAAGGAATATAAAGAGCAATCTAAAGACGACACCAAAACGCTGATCGCGTCTACGGCGTCTCCTTATAAATTCTGTGAGAGCGTCCTTTCGGCGGTAAGCGACGAAGCCATTCCTTCAGACGAGTTTTTACAGGTGGAACAGCTGCAAAAGGTAACGGGGACCAAAGCGCCGGCGTCTCTTTTAAGCTTAAAGGATAAGGCAGTCCGCTTCCAAAAGAGCGTTGCCCGGGAAGAGATGGCCGAGGCGGTTAAGGAAATGCTCAAATAGAAAGGGGCAGTATGGCTTTATACGGTATCGCGGATCTTCATCTTTCCTTAGGCGTCAATAAGCCGATGGATGTCTTTCGGGGCTGGGAAAACTATGTGGAGCGGCTCAAACAAAATTGGGAGCAGACGGTAAAGCCCGAGGATACTGTGGTTTTGGCCGGAGACATTTCCTGGGGGCTTTCTCTTTCGGAGACCGAAAAGGACTTTCGGTTTATCGATGCCCTCCCGGGGAAAAAGATCCTGTTAAAGGGAAATCATGACCTTTGGTTTTCTACCAAAAGCAAGGTGGAGCGGTTTTGGGAGACCTTGGGGGTTTTGAGCCTCAGCATTTTGTTCAACAACGCCTATCACTATGGGGATTACGCCATCTGCGGCACCAGAGGATGGATCAACGGCGAGGGCGCTGGGGATAAGAAGGTGCTGCTGCGGGAATGCGGGCGGCTGAGGACTTCCTTAGAGGCAGGACGCGCTTTGCAGAAAGAACCGCTTGTCTTTTTGCATTATCCGCCCATTTACGGCGGGGATGAATGCGAGGAGATTTTGGAGATCCTTATGGAATATGAGGTGAAGCGGGTCTATTACGGCCATATCCACGGATATTCTGCCGGTTATGCCTTAAACGGAAGCCGCCACGGAATCGAATTCCGGTTGATTTCCGGTGATTTTCTCCAATTTCAACCGATCCGAATTGTTTAATTCAACAAAACCGGAAAATCTTTTGGAAAGACTGGCAAAGTGAAAGGCTTTATGGTATAATGTGAAAATGTGAAAAAGTGCCCCTGGCGCTTTGATATGGAATAGAAACAGGAGGAAACGGCAGTGAGCTTATTGTCTAAAAATCAGATCGAGGAAAATCATCATGAATTAGAGGTGTCCATCTCGGCTGCGGAGTTGGATGCGGCTTGTGAAAAGGTATTTAACAGAAGAAAAAAGAATATTGAGATCCCTGGCTTCCGGAAAGGAAAAGCCCCCAGAAAAACGGTGGAAAAGCTGTACGGCGAAGCGGTTTTTTACGAGGATGCCATCAATGATCTGTATCCTTCTGCGGTAGAAAGCGCGGTCAAGGAATCGGAGCTGGATGTAGTGACGGTCGTTCCCGGCGAAGTGGTTTCCATTTCCAAAGAAGAAGGCGCGGTCATTAAATTTGTGTGTGTCACCAAGCCGAAGGTAGAGCTTGAGGAATATAAAGGTCTGAAGGCGTCGAAAAACGTCAAAGAAGTGACCGACGAGGATATCAATACCGAGCTGGACAGAATGCGGGAGCGCAACGCCCGTACCATTTCTGTCGAGG
>CALWZB010000115.1 GCA_944385915.1 uncultured Clostridia bacterium
AAAATACAACGGGTAATTTCCTTTTCCACTCTCTTTCCGTTCGTCGTACCGAAAAGAAAATGTCCTCGCTTTGTCTGAATAAACAACTTACACACTGCCACAGAAAGAAACACACTCTTCCCTTTCCGCTCTGTTATTCGAAAGACGAAAAAACTGCTTCCCGACTGGTTCCATCAACAATCTCTCCGGCGATTCATTTCTCCTACTTTACCAAATAAAAGAAGTCTTTTGTTCGAACCTTTTCTCCGATTTCTCTTTTCTTGGCTTCCTCATCGAACTTTCCTTGATCCACCTTTCGGTTTCCTCATCGAACTTTCTTTGATCCACCTTTCGGCTTCCTCATTGAACTGTCCCTGATTCACCCTTCGGCTTTTTCATCGAACTCTCTCTGATTCTTCCGTTTCAAAGATTTCTCGGATTCTCTTTCGAGCTTACGCCAGACAAACAGACCGTTTTCTTTCACCAACATCCCGATCTCATCGATCTTTTATCGGTCCGCATTACTAAGGAAATTACCCGTCCTTTAGTATGCCCGGAACTTCACAAAACATTGGACTCATCTCCTTACCACTTATTCCCATTTACCTTACGATTACATTATAGCTATTTGTTTTCAATTAGTCAATACGTTTTTTGTAAAATCGGTATTTTATATCAACAATAAAAGTTAAAATTATAATAAAAATGCATAAGTTAAATATTTAAGTGCTATTTCTCCCCATATAACAAAAAAACAGCGGCCGCTTACTATGCAGCCGCTGTTTTTTGATCAGTGGATATTCGCCTTTAACCAGGCGCTGTCTTCTTTCAGGCAAAGGTCATGGTCGGTATAAAAACCTTCCCGTTCCACGATCCAGTAAGATTCGATATCCTGCTCGTCCAAAGCGTTTTTGATCTCCTGCCAATTGATATTGGACTCCGGCGCTCCCAGCTTGCACTGGACCTGAAAACGCTTTTTCCCTTCCTCGCTCTCGAGACGGGCATTAAATCCGTCTAAAATCTTCTGGCGTTCCTCCAAGGGTAATTCCTTTACATTTCCGAAAGGAGAAGCATTTTCCTGTTTTTGCTCATGCCGGGAAGCGGGACGAGGCCCGGGACCCTGTACCTTGGAATTCTCCTTTACATGAATCGCGATAAAACGATTTTTATAACGGCGGATAAAGGAAGGAGGATAGGTCCCCGCATTCATTGCCCAGCCGCAGTCCAGCTGGAAAAAGCATTTGGAGCTGTTTTCGATGACATACTCTAAAATCGGCTTTCCTTCGTCCACAAAAAATTCCTGGCTGTGGTTATGATACGCTACCTTCATACCGTACGGCGCCGCCATATCCGCCATCTCGTCCAGCTCGTGAGCCAGCTCGATGGCTTCGGCTTTACAATTAAAAGGACTTCCCGCCCAAATGACGACTTTCCCTCCGAGCGCTGCCATTTTCTTGACGATCTCTTCGGTAGGTTTGGCATGGATGGAAATGACCTCAAGTCCCGTCTGTTTCAGCCAGGCTTTAATGTCTTCGATCTCATAGTCCAAATCCGCCGGAAGCAACTCCACATAATCGAACCCAAGCTCCTTGATCATTTGGAATTTTTCAAGCAGCGTAGGCCCAAGCCCCAGATAACTGGCAATGCCGCCAAAGGAATAGGTACCGATTCCGACCTTCATATTGATGCCTCCTATTTTCATTTTGTTGTTTGTCAAACAACATTTTCCTGTTTCTTATTCAGTATACCAAAAGCGGCAAAAATTGACAATAGGTTTATAAAAATCCATATTCTTTTTCAGTCAGGCAAAAAGCTCTTCCCATAGCAGAAGGCCGCCGTAAAGAACTGGTTGATGGATCATATAAACTAGGAGAGAGTTTTTCCCCACCTTGGAAAAAAGGGGGATTTTCAAAGTCCCGTACCGCCGAAATCCGGAGGAATTTCCGATCCAGTGATATAAAAAATAACCGGTCAAAAACAAAAAAACCCATGGAAAAAGAGGAAAATAATCGGTCGAAAAAAACCAGCTTGGCGGAAAGCCAAAGAAAGCGCCAAGATACCCATGGTACCATGTTTTCGGTAAAGGAATGTCTTTGAAAAACCAGTTTACATACCCGTCCCCTGCCGGCATCCAAACCCAAAACAGCAAAAGACACCCAATCACCCCCGCCACAGGCGGTATCTTTTTCAGCACCTTTTGCGACGTGCCGGTAATCAGCATACTGGCTCCCAATAAGGTCAAAACGCCGAATAACACCCGTTGCCTTGGCGTAACCAAAAGAGTAACAATCGTAATGAGGGCCCCTGCCGCCGTTACGATCCATCCCCGTTTTACAGGGTGCCTTCCTATCCCGGAGCAAAAGCCTGAAAGCAGAATGAAGGTATAGCAGATGCTCTTTTGCCATAAATCCCCAATACTGCCCGAAAACCAGCTGACCGGCAGATGAAACAGATAAACGCAGTCCCACAGAAAATGATACAAGATCATACTGACTAATGCCACACCCCGCAGGGAATCTAACAGCTCATACCGGCGCGGACGTTCTTCTCCCGATTCCATAACATTCCTCCATTTTGCTTTTTCTTAGGCAACAAAAAAACAACTTTCCCAAATTTTGGAAAGTTGTTTTCTGCTGGAGCTGTTAACCGGATTCGAACCGGTGACCTCGTCCTTACCAAGGACGTGCTCTGCCTACTGAGCCATAACAGCATCTTCATCGCTGACAGCTTTTATATTATATCGGATCAAAAGCGAAAAGTCAATACCCTTTTTTAAATTTTTTCTCTTTTTTCGATTTCTTTTTTAAAAGAAAAAAGAATGCTCATATTGTATTTTTCGGTAAAATTCGGTATACTGGAAAAAAACATCAAGTTAGGAGAACAACTATGCGCGCGATTATTTCTGTTGTGGGAAAAGATATGGTGGGAATTTTGGCGAAGGTGAGCGTATGCTGCGCCAATCGCAACGCCAACATCGTCGATGTGACCCAAACCATTTTACAGGATCTTTTTGCTATGATCATGTTAGTAGATATTCAAAACTTAAATTGCGGTTTTGAAGACCTGTCCGATTCCCTTTCCGAACTGGGAAAGGAAATGGGCCTTTCGATCCATGTGATGCATGAAGATATCTTCAATTCCATGCACCGCATTTAACAAAGGAGGATCGCTTCGTGCTCAACGTCAACGACATTTTAGAAACCATTAAAATGATTGAAGAGGAGAACCTGGATATCCGCACCATCACCATGGGGATCTCTCTTTTAAGCTGTGCCACCGATGATATCGACCGCTCCTGTGAAAAGATCTACGACAAGATCTGTAAAAAAGCGGAGCATTTGGTAAAAACCGGCGAAGATATCGAAAAAATGTACGGCATCCCCATTATCAATAAACGGATCGCCGTTACCCCCATTGCTATGCTCTTAGCCGCCAGCGGCGGAAACCCCGTAAAATACGCGCTGACACTGGAAAAAGCCGCCAATACGGTAGGCGTCAACTTTTTAGGCGGTTACTCTGCTCTGGTTCAAAAAGGCTTTGCCGCCGGAGACGAGGTGCTCATCCGTTCCATTCCGGAGGCGTTAGCTGTAACCGAACATATCTGTTCCTCGGTCAATATCGGCTCCACCAAAACCGGGATCAATATGGACGCGGTGAAGCTGATGGGATATATTGTAAAACGAAGCGCGGAACTTACGGAAAAACAAAACTGTATCGGTCCGGCCAAATTAGTGGTCTTTTGCAACGCTCCCGAGGATAATCCCTTTATGGCGGGCGCCTTCCATGGCGCGGGCGAACCGGAATGCGTCATCAATGTAGGCGTATCCGGCCCCGGCGTAGTGCGCGCCGCCTTAAACAAACTGGATAAGACCGCCGATCTCACCGAAGTCGCAGATCTTATCAAACGCATCGCCTTTAAGATCACCCGAATGGGTCAGCTTGTAGGCAAAGAAGCTTCCTCCCGCCTTTCCGTCCCCTTCGGGATCGTGGACCTCTCATTGGCGCCGACGCCGGCGATCGGCGATTCTGTCGCTCATATCCTCGAAGAAATGGGACTGACCCAGTGCGGATGCCATGGCACCACCGCCGCGTTGGCGTTGTTGAATGACGCGGTCAAAAAAGGCGGCGTTATGGCGTCGTCCCATGTGGGCGGGCTTTCCGGCGCGTTTATTCCGGTATCGGAGGACGCGGGAATGATCGACGCCGCAAGAAGCGGAAATCTGACCTTAGAAAAATTGGAAGCGATGACTGCCGTTTGCTCGGTAGGCTTGGATATGATCGTCATTCCCGGCGAAACCACACCGGAGGTCATCTCCGCCATTATTGCGGATGAAGCGGCGATCGGTATGGTCAACAGCAAAACCACCGCCGTCCGTGTCATCCCCGCTATCGGCAAAAAAGTCGGCGAAGAACTGGAGTTCGGCGGGCTTTTGGGAAGCGGACCGGTGATGCCGGTAAATCAGACTGCCCCCGATGTTTTTATCCATCGAGGCGGCCGGATCCCCGCTCCGATGCAAAGCCTGAAAAACTGATCTTTGTAGGAAGGTGATCCCTTGGACAGCCGAAAAAACGTATGCTGCTTGGCGGTACTGCCCTTTTACTTACTGTTGTTTTGTTTCTTTTTGCCTTTCGAAATCAAAATACTGTCCAAAAATTTTTTGAGCAAAACAAAACTGAGCTGACCGCCATCGCAAAGGATATCCTCGCATCCAAGAGCACCGATCAACAAAGCCTTTCCGGCGTCTCCCAAATCGACTTTTGGGACGGGGAATATCCTATGATCGAGTTTTACCTGGAATCTCTTGGAATCGGTTCGTCTGCTTCCTACACCGGAATCTATTATTCTCCTCAGGACATCCCTCTTCCCTTTCAAAACGCGGATCTTCCCCTGACGCCCGAAGACGGCGGCTATAGCTGGAAAGGTGAAGGCGATAACTACGGGTATGTAAAACGCCTCGCTCCCAACTGGTATCTTTTTGAGGCCTATTTCTAAGCAGAAAACCAAAATCAAAAGCCCCTTTGTTCGATTCGTCGAACAAAGGGGCTTTTGTAAAGAAGGAAGAAGGACTTTTACAGTCCTAAAAGGAAAAAAAGCGTTTTTTTAAAATTTGTCTCCAAAAGAACCATTCCCGCCCCGGAAGCGGTTGTTTCATCCAGATCTCCTGGCTGCTTTGACAGTCATCCCTCGTTTGCGAACCTTTTTTCTCGTAGGTCCCATCCGGCTGCAACCAGCTTCCCTTCACCGCATCCCTAAGCTGGCAAAGCAGTATGGCTTTTAATTGAGCTCTTATCTTTTCATCCTCTACCGGACAGGCGATCTCCACCCTCCGATTGAGATTCCTTTCCATAAGATCAGCGGAGGAAAGATATATTTTCGCATCCTCTCCCCTTCCAAACCAGTAAACGCGTGCATGCTCCAAAAATCTCCCTACAATACTGATTACCGAAATATGGTCGGTGTATGTAGGAACACCAGGCAATATACAGCAAATCCCACGCACGATCAAATGAACTTCCACACCGGCTTGCGATGCTTCCCGAAGCTTTTCCATCAAATCCCATTCCGTCACAGAATTGACTTTGATACAGATATAACCCAAAGAACCTTTTCGGATCTCTTCATCGATAAAGGAAAAAAGCGCGGGCTTAAGGTATTTAGGAGAGACCAGCAGCTTTTGATAGCTCCCGCCGGGATTTCTTTTCGCCATATTTTCAAAAAACGCGTCGGCATCCTTTCCGATCTCCTGGGATGCGGTAAAAAGGCAAAAGTCCGAGTAAATACGGTTGGTCCGCTCATTATAGTTTCCTGTGCCGATTTGAGTAATATAACGAATAAATCCCTGGTCCTTTAAGGTTACAAGGCATATCTTGCTATGGCATTTCATCTCTCGAAATCCATAGATCACCTCACACCCCGCGGCTTGGAGCTGTTTTGCATAACACAGGTTATTTTCCTCATCAAACCGCGCCCGCAATTCCATCAGCACTCTTACCCTTTTTCCGTTCCTCGCCGCATGGCACAGTGCGTCAACCACCTTGGATGAAGGCGCCAGACGATAGATGGTGATCTGAATGGAAATGACTTCAGTGCGGGTTGCCGCTTCGGATAAAAAGCGCAAAAACGGCGCCGCGGAATCATAGGGATAAAACAAAAGGCGGTCTTGTTTTTGAATTTGATAAAGTATGCTTCCTTTCTCGGAAAGCTCGCCGGGCCATAGAGGCGTATAACTGGGGAAAAGAAGCTTTTTAGGAAAAATACCGGTTTCTTCTTTTAGAAAACGGCCGCAGTAATCCATACCTAAAGGCGACAGATCGGTTTGAATTTGATTTTCCTTTATTGAAGTAAGATGAAGTAAAATTTCTCGAAATGCCTCGGGAAGATTTCGGTCTATTTCCAGACGGACCAAAGGAAGATATTTTCGAAGCTCCAATATTGCCTTCATATAATCCGGAAAAGGTACGGTATCTCCGAAATTTTTCTCGACAAATTGGAGATCCGCGCTTCTCGTGACCCGAATCACACACGCGCTCTGAACCTGAAATGGCAAAAAGAAAGAAGATACCCGCTTTAAAATTATGTTTTCAGTACGGATAAAACGTCCATCCTCCAAGTGTATCCTTCGATAAGGTGGAAGAGTTTTTGGAATTTCGATCACACCCACTTTATCTTCCTCTTTTTCACGAAAAAAGGCAATGACATAAAGTCTCCGATCAGAAAAAGGAAAAGGAAAATTTTCTTTTTTGACCACGACAGGGCGAAGCATTGGGGCAATATCGCTTTGAAACCAAGCTTCTACCTTTTCCCGCTCCGGCAAGGTCAATTCAAACTCCTCGGTATCACAGATGCCATATAAGGAAAGAGAGGAAAGAATTTCCCGGTAAATACGTCCCTTTTGCCGGACAAGACGGGAAACCTCCCGATAGATTTTTTCCAGCTGCTGTTTCGGGGTCCATCCGCTTCGCCGGTCCTTTTTTTTGGAATTATATACGGCCTCGTCCAAAAGAGACCCTACTCTGACCCGAAAGAAATCATCTAAATTACTGGAAAAAATAGAAATAAACCGAAGCCGTTCCAAAAGAGGATTTTTTAAGTCTGCCGCTTCCTTTAATACCCGTTCGTTAAAAGAAAGCCAGCTCAGTTCCCGGTTTTGGGTATACCGGTATTTTTCTCTTGAGTCTGAAGCATTTTTTGACACAAATACCCCTCCCGAACGCCATACTGACTGACCAAAAGCTTGGAAACTCCAAG
>CALWZB010000116.1 GCA_944385915.1 uncultured Clostridia bacterium
AAGCTTTGCCATGAGATCATCCCCGACGCCAAGATCGGATGCATGGTCATCAGCGTTCCCACCTATCCCCTCTCCCCGAAGCCCGCTGATGTGATCGCCGCGATGCAGGCAAACCAGAAGAACATGATGTTCACCGACGTTCATGCCAGAGGCTACTACTCCGACTATATGAAAAACGATATGAAAAACAAAGGCGTCGTTTTGGATATGGAAGAAGGCGACGAAGAGCTGTTAAAGAATACGGTGGACTTTATTTCCTTTAGCTACTATATGAGCGGCTGTGCCACCGCCGATCCCGAAGCGGCCAAAGGCACCGGAAATATGTTCAACGGCGCTATGAACCCCTACTTAAAAGCCAGCGACTGGGGATGGCAGATCGACCCCGAAGGACTCCGTTACAGCCTGAACACCCTTTACGACCGGTACCAGATGCCTTTGTTCATCGTTGAAAACGGTCTGGGTGCAGTGGATGAACTCATTGAAGAAAACGGCGTCAAGACGGTCAACGACGATTACCGGATCGACTACCTCAACGACCATCTGGTCCAGGTGGGCAAAGCCATCAACGAAGACGGCGTCAAAGTCATGGGTTACACCTCCTGGGGCTGTATTGACCTGGTAAGCGCCTCCACCGCCGAGATGAAAAAACGGTACGGCTATATTTATGTAGACCGGAACAATGACGGCACCGGTACATTGGAGCGGTATCGGAAAAAGAGCTTTTATTGGTATAAGGACGTGATTGCCACCAACGGCGGCGCTTTGATCGAAAAAGGCGAATAAAGCGCGGGAAAGGAAGAAAAACATGAAGTGCCTGGTTTTGGATTTTGGCGGAAGCTCGGTAAAATCCTGTATTATGGATGAAAACGCCAATATGGAACAGTTTGGCGAGACTCCCGCCCCCGTTGCCGGTGAGCAGGAGCTTGTCGATACGGTGGTTTCCATTTACGAAAAGCATAAGGACGAAGTGGAAGGGATCGCCATCAGCTTTCCCGGAATGTTGGACTCGGATACCGGATTTCTTTCCGGCGGCGGCGCCTATGTGATGCTGTGGCAGAAAAATATCCTCGATATCTTAAAGCCCCATATCCCCGTTCCCATTTCCATTGAAAACGACGGAAAATGCGGCGCCCTTTCGGAGGTATGGAAAGGAAGCTTACAGGATACCAACGACAGCGCCGTCGTGATCATCGGTACCGGCGTCGCCGGCGGAATTATCAAAGACCGTAAAATTCATAAGGGAAGCGGCTATTCCGCCGGAGAACTCTCCTACCTTTTGGTCAATCCCGGAGAGTACGGTATGCAAAATACCATGTGCCTGAAAGCAGCGATGATGGGACTGAATATGAAGGTCGCGCAGCTAAAAGGCATGGATTCCGGAAATAGCGCTCTCGCCGCCGCAGCTACCGAAAGCCGGCTGTTCCAGGATGGCTCCAATAATGTGCTCACCGATGTGGCTACACAAGAGCAGAAAGCCAAAGGTACAGTAGACGGTAAAAAAATCATGGCCTGGGTCAATGAGGGAGACGAAGCGGTCACGGCGATCTACAACGAATTTATCCAGCATATCGCTTTGATGATCCATAATCTCCATATCGTTTTCGCACCGGAGAAAATTGCCTTGGGCGGCGGTATTTCCAGAGATCCCCGCTTTTTCAAAGATGTAAACGACGAGTTAAACCGGATCTACGATAACTTTGGATTTCCCTGCGTTCCTACCGCACATCTGGTTCCCTGCGCCTACTTGGGCCAGGCGAATTTAGCGGGAGCGATGTACAATTATCTTCAGCATTTCCACCCGGAACTGATTGCCTAAAGCAAAAACACCGTCCCATTTGGGACGGTGTTTTTATGTAGGTCCTATTTTTATTTTGGAAGTTCCTTTAGCAAAAGGGTAATCTCCCCGCTTTCCAGATGGAGACAGTAGTTATATGCGGGGAAATCATCCTCCCCATATACCGTAAGCGCTTTTTCCGTGTCCGCATCCGGCAAAGGATCGTCATACCGGAAGAAATAATAATGCTCCGTAACGCCGATCCCGATGGAAGCTACTCCCGATCCTGTACTCTTCCGATCGTAAGGAATGTCTCTTGCGATCAAGACCGATTGGTTTTCTTTTGGATCATACCGATAGAGATCCCCCGCTAAAATATCCCTTGGATCGAACATAGCAAAAAGAAGAGGATCGTTGAAATAATAAAGACTATTTTCATTTTCAAAAAAGCGAAACGGGTAAGCCTCGGGGAAAATTATAGGAGAAACGCTTTCCGTCTTTAGATCGATCTGGTAGTAATGAGGATCATCTTCCGCATATTGCAGCACATAGACTCCTTCCCTTCCCCCGAACAGGAAGAAAAAGTAAGGAGGAATGGTATCAAACGTGTGGACAACCGGTTTTCCCGAAAGAAGGACCTCAATGATCTTGCTGGGATGGTAACAGTAGAAAAATCGCCCATCAGATAGGAAGGCGCTGCTCTCGCTTCCTACATAGATCCCCCTTTTTAAAGGTTTCGCTTTCATTGCGGAAAGCTCCAGCGCGAAATAGTAGGTACGCTCCGGCTTTGCCGAAGAAAAATAAAGCGTTCCGTTTTCGGCACATACAAGAGAAAGCGCCCCGTCCGCCCCTTCCAGCTCCTTTTTCTCGATCCGATCGTCTTCGGGGTCCAGCTGAAGCACATTTTTCCCGTCGGTAAAATAGATAAAATCATCTATGGGAAAGAAACAGGACGCGACCGGTCCGTCTCTTAGCAAAGTCACCGTTTCCCCGTCGAAGGAATAAAGCCCTTTTTCTTTTTCCCCGGTGAAATACAGCTTCCCACCCATTTCCACTACCGAGGAAGGAAGCAACCTGCCCGCATCCTCCGGCGCTTTTTCGCATGCGGAAAGCAGCAAAAGAAAAACGGCACATCCAACGCCGGCAAGCACTCTCACCGCAGACCGCAGGTACTGGTTCATTCCGCCCCCCCATTTCAGATTGATTTTTCCGTTCCTTTTTCGATTACATAATAATCATACCTAATTTTTACAAAAATGTCAATTAAATTTATATAAAATCTATATTTTGCTACAAGAAAGATCCCCCGCCAAACGACGGAGGATGCTGTTTTATGATCTTTTTCTATTTTAACCCGTCGGCAAATTTTGCCATAATCTCCGGAATGGGAAGTCCCTGGGGACATACCCGCTGGCAGGCGCCGCAGGCGATACATGCCGAGGGAAGCTCCTCTTCCTTCATACCGCCAATGGTGAAATTCAAAGTTCTTTTTCCCGCGAAGGTGAGCTCATTATACATGGTAATAAGCTTGGGAATATCGAGATGCTGGGGACAATCCTCGACGCAGTACCGGCAGCCGGTGCAGGGAACAAAATCGCCCATCGCGTTCGCTGCTTTGAATAACAGGGCAGTTTCTTCTTTGGTGGCGGCGTCATCCTTAGAGAAAATATCGATGTTCTCTTTGAGCTGCTCCAAAGTAGTCATACCGCTGAGCACCACCAAAACATTGGGAAGAGACTGTAAAAAGCGAAATGCCCAAGATGCCAGACTACTTTCCGGCCGGGCCTCTTTCAGCATCGTGGCGGATTTTTCCGGCAGATTCGCCAGCGCACCGCCGCGAACCGGCTCCATTACGATGACCGGAATATTCCGTTTGGCCAAAAGCTCGTACTTTTTCCCCGCGTCCTGCAACGACCAGTCTAAGTAGTTTAACTGGATCTGGACAAATTCAAAGATACCGGGATAATGGTCTAAAAACCGCTCGATGGTCTCGGGACGGCCATGAGAGGAAAAGCCGAGATGTTTGATCCTTCCCGCCTTCTTTTGCTCCAGCAGGTAACGAACGACCCCCAGTTCCTCGTTGGTATAAAAGTCGTAAGAAGTCTCGCAAACGTTATGGAGCAGGTAGAAATCAAAATACTCCACCCGGCACTTTTGAAGCTGTTCTTCGAAGATCTCAGAGATGGAATCCACATGAAAATCGCTTAAGTACCCCTGGAAACCCAGCTTCCCGTCGACGTAATTCATCATATGTCCCGGCATTTTCGATGCGAGATAAAAGCTGTCTCTCGGAAACTCCGACAAAACCTCGCCCACAAAGCTTTCCGCTTCCCCGCCGTGATACCGGTACGCTACGTCAAAATAATTGACTCCGTTATGGTAAGCGTACTCGATGATCTCCTTTGCCTTTTGCCGATCAATGGTTCCCTTTTCATTGGTGGGAAGACGCATATTCCCCATACCCAGAGTAGAAAGGGACAGATCCTGAAACGGTTTATAAATCATAATGTCCTCCTTTGGTTCGCAGATGAAAACTTTTTTATTTATTGTAACACTTAGAGTTTCCTCCAAGTCAATAGTTTTCTCAATCTTTTTTGCTCCCTTTTTATAAAAAAGCTTCTTTCCTTTTAAATGTTCACGCAATAGACTTGCTTTTCCGGAAAAATTATGTAAAAATAAAAGGGAAAGTGAGGATGAATCTATGGCAAAACAAAAGATCAACTACAAACGGATGACAGTGGACCAGGTGGTCGCCTATCATAACAAAAAGCTCCTGGCTGTGGGGATTGCCCACCTGCTGACCATCCCCCTTGTGGCCTATTTTTCCTATCTCACCTATGTACGGGGCTATACCTTATTTATGTTTGCCTTTTTTATGCTGGGTGTACTGGCGTATAACTACGCCGTTCGCACCTATTGGAAGGTCAAATCCTCGGATCTGAACCTCATTTTGCTGAAGGATTGTGACCCGAAAAAATACGCCGCCGTTTTCGAAATCTTAAAAAAATATAAGTTCCAGCCTTATTCCGCCGATCTCAACCGGGCGAGAGGCTACTACTACGCCGGCGAATTTCAAAAGGCGAAGGAAATTATGGATCAAATTCAGCTTCCCAAGCCTAACTCCCCCCGCTTTTTCCAGTATTACAGCACTTTGGCTAACATCGCGGACGCCCTGGGAGATACCGAAACACTGATGGATATGCGGGAACGGACCCGAAGCATTACCGTCAATTTGAAGCCCAAATCCAACAAAGCCGCCAATGGCCGCCAGCTTTTGAACATCATCGACAATATGCTGGCAATCCATAACAACAACTACCACCACAGCAGAGAGACCGCAGAAGCGCTCATGGACATTGCTTCCTACTCGCTGAGTCGGATTACCGCCGCCTACCGGTTGGCGAAGCTGGACGTGCTTATCGGCGCCTATAAAAGTGCTATTGAACGGTGCGAATACATTATCGACGACGGAGGTACTACCTTTTTTGTCAAAGAAGCAAAGGAAATGTTAGAGATCTGCCACGGAAAACGGAGCAAAACGGCAGAGGAGATCCAAAAACAGGACGATGCCAAAAAACAGCTTACGCAGTCGTATGCCAGCGAAGAATAATGGGTGCACCAACAGCAAAAGCGGGAAGGAGTTCCTTCCCGCTTTTCTCTTTGGATCCACTTGACTCAAAAATCAATTTCCTCATCGTCCTCCGATTCAGAAGGCAAAAAGGCCTCTAACGCCCCAGGGTCGGTAATACAGGGAACGACCACCTGACAGATGATCTTGGTGTCGGTGGAAAAGCAAACCTCAATAAAGAAGTAACTTCCCACCCGGTCGTAGATCCGCGCCGCCGAAAAGGTCCCGTTAGCTTTGGTCTTTACTCCGTTGGCAAGGTATCCCACCTTGTAGCCGCCGAAAGCGAACACGGCGATGGCTTCCGAATCGTAGGGATTTTGGGGGTCCTTGACGCATAAAAACTGCTGTCCGATGGAAAAGGGTTTCTTGTCCCAGTAATGGGAAAACCCCGTCACCGTCACAAACATACCTTCTAACATTACATATCTCCTGTTTTCTATTCTGTCCCAAAAAACTCAACGATAGACGAAAAACTCCTCGTACCATAAGATCCAGCTGTAAATCGTCCAGATCTTTTTCATATTATGGGCTTTTCCCTCTTTATGATCGTTTAACAGCTTTAGGATCGCTTCCCGGTTAAAGAACCGTCCGGCAATCTCTCCGTTAAATTTCTCGAGAACCATCCCGTAATATTTATCCTGTCTCAGCCAGTCATTCAGCGGCACCGGAAATCCCAGTTTTTTCCGATGGGCGGTGCGCTCCGGAAGCTGACGCAGCGCCGCTCCCCGAAGGGCGACCTTTGTCACGTTGTTGTGGGCGCGGTACCTTCCGGGGATCTTCGTCGCCAAAGAAAGGACCTCCCGGTCCAGAAAGGGGACCCGAAGCTCCAAAGAATTGGCCATACTCATCCGGTCTGCTTTCTGTAAAATGTCGTAAAGCATCCAGGTATATATGTCCACATACTGAAGCTGGGTGGGTTCGTCGAGATGCGCTACCCGGTCAAAATAGGGCTTGACGTATTCCTCCGGCTTGTTCGCACTGTAATCTTTTTTCAGGTATTTTTGCCGCTCATTTTGATGGAAAACATAATTATTGCGCATAAACCGCTCGTAAGGCCTCATCGCTCCCCGGATCAAAAACCGCTTTCCCTTGGTGCGGTCGGGAAGACGCTTGGCGACTGCCGCCGCCGCCTTCCGGATCACTCTGGGAATACGGCTGTACTTAGCAAAATGCTCCGCCTCAAGATACATCGGATACCCTCCGAACAGCTCGTCCGCCCCTTCTCCCGACAACACCACCTTCACATATTTTGCGGCGTTTTGCGCCAAAAAGTAAAGAGGCACCTCGGAAGGATTGGGAAGCGGCTCGTCCATATAATACTGGATCCTGGACGCGGCGGCAAAATATTCGTCGGCGGACACCTTGTTGGAAATGTTCAAAACGCCGATCTCTTTGGACAGCTCCTGAGCGTAGGGAAGCTCGCTGTATTTCTCTTCGGCATAGCCCACCGAAAAGGTCTTGACATCTTTCGTGACCTTGGAAACCTCTCTTACCACATAGCTGGAATCCACACCGCTGGAAAGGAAGCATCCCACCTCTACGTCGCTGATCTTATGGGCTTCCACCGATTGGGAAAAGGTCTTTGCGATCTCGTCCTCCCACTGCTCCAAAGTCTTCTCCTCGTCGATCTCAAAGCGAACCTCAAAATAGGGGCGAATCTCCATCTCCCCCGCTTTCCATACAAAATAATGGCCGCTTTTGAGTTTATATACATTTTTGAAGAAGGTTTCCTCCGTAGGAAGATATTCAAAGCAAAGATAATCGGGAAGGCGCTGCTCGTTTAATTCCTTTTGAAACAAAGGGTGCTTTAAAAAACTTTTGATCTCGCTTCCAAACAAAAGAAGATCGTCTTTTCGGTAATAGTAAAAGGGCTTGATGCCGAAAATATCTCTGGCGCCAAACAGCTTTTGTTCCTTTTTGTCCCAGATAACAAAGGCATACATCCCCCGAAGCTTTTGCAACAGTCCTTCTTCCCCGTACTCCTCATAACCGTGAAGCAAAACCTCGGAATCGGTAGCGGTTTTAAAGACATGTCCTTTCCTGAGGAGATCCTCCCGAATGGACTGATAATTATAGATCTCTCCGTTAAAAACCAAAACCTTGGTGCCATCCTCGTTTAAGATAGGCTGGCTTCCGCCGGAAAGGTCAATAATGGAAAGGCGGCGAAACCCGAGCGCCACCTCGTCGTCTACATAAATGTTCCCGTCGTCCGGGCCGCGATGACGGATCTCATCCGCCATAGCGGTCACGATCCCTTTGGGATCCTCTACTTTTTTTGCATTGGTAAAGCCGGCAAAGCCGCACATATTCTCTGTTCCCCTTCCAAGTTATACGATCAGATCGCGGTATTCCTCCCGGATCGGGACTTCACAGCGCGAAAGCGATTCAAACGCAAGTACATCCAACACGTCGAGAAACCCTCCGCCGATAGCGTGATCCCGTTTCATTAAGGACAGTTCTGTACACCCCAAAATCACCGTTTCCGCGCCCCGTTTTCGAAGACTGTCGCAAAGCGCCGAAAACAACGACAGATCCGGAGACAGTCCCGCTTTGATTTGGGAATAGATCAGCTCCATTACCTTTTCCTGTTCCTTCTTTTCCGGCAACACAAAGGAAAGCCCCTCTTCGGTGAGGGCGTTTTGAAATTGCCTTGTTTCCACCGTCCCGGTGGTGGCCAAAATTCCCGCCTTGCCTATCTTGGCTTGTTTGAGATACCGCGCCGTCTCCCGCACCGCATGGATCACCGGCACAGGGATCGCTTTAGAGAGGGTATCGTAAAAATAATGAGACGTTACGCATGGAATGGCGATGGCAGAAACCCCAAGGGAAGAAAGCTGCTCCCCCGCTTTGATCATTGCGGGAAGGGGACTTTCCTTGGTGTGGTCCAAAAGGTAAGCCGTCCGATCCGGCGTTGAGGGAATGCTGAAAAGATAAACGTCCGGATGCTCCTGATCCGATTCCGCTTTGGTCATACGGACCAATAGCTCCAAAAAGTAGGCGGAGGCCATAGGTCCGAGCCCGCCGATCACCCCAAGCTTTTTCATTCGTGCAATCCTTTGTTATTGAAATATTTGTTGTATTTTTTAATATAGTTGAGCTGGTTTTTCAGATAATACCAAAGCCGCTTCGCCGAACGATCCTTTTCATAAAGGAGGCTTCTGCAAACCTTTTTCTCCTTAATCAGCTGTAACGCTTTGCGCTTAATGGCTTCGTTTTGAACAAATTTTTTGATAATGCAGTCCGGAATCACCGTCCAAAGGGTATCTCCTTTGGCGATAGTGAGGGAATGCGGCTTATGATAGATCACATCTTCCGCCAGGTACTTTCCTAAATTATACCCCAAAGCGGTGACAAAAAAGCTACTTCTCCCCTGTCTTAAATTCATTTCAAACAGCTTATATTTTCCGTCCCTCGGGTCAAATTTCATATCGATGTTAATAAATCCTACATACCCTACCTTTTCCAAAAACGCCCGGATCTGCTCGGTAATAGCGGCGTCCTCGGCGCTTAAAATGGCGGCGTAGCTTCCGATCCCCTCGGGAGAATGTTCCTCGAGTACCACCTGACCCAGCGCCATCAGCCGAACCTTTTTGTCGGTGCCGCAATAGCAGTTCATCACCCGCATCCCGGTGTCGTCGCCGGGAATAAACTCCTGGATGATGAGGTGATCCTGGTAGGAGGAAGCGTAGATCGCCTGTAAAATGGCGTCGAACTCCTCTTTGTTTTCCGCCTTAAATACCTTCTTTTTATGAGGAAATTTACAGTTCCAGTAAGCCACACTGTTGGAAGGCTTGATAATGACGGGAAAATCGAAAGGAAGGGTGATCTCCCGGTAATTTTCCGGCGTACAGGTAGTGGTTTTCGGGAACAAAAAGCCGTTTTCCCGACAGACCGCGTAGAAATTCTCCTTAATGGAAAGGCGCATCAAAAGCGCTTCGTCCATGCATGCAAAAAGGTACGCCTCCCGCAAAGCGTCCTGATTGCGCACCAAAAGTTTAATGTAATTATCACCGCATGGCACCAGCAAAAGAGGAAGGGACTCCGGGTACCGTTTTCGAAAATCCATAAGGGTTTTTACAAAAACCGCGTCGTCTTCGATATTGGGCTCCACGACCTCTACCGTTACGATCTTACTGTTCGAGGTGGCGCCGAGGCGGTTTTTTCCAATGGCGACCGAAAGATATCCGTATGCCTGGTGAAAGGACCGGGCCATACCGTAAACGTTCATATCACTCCCCAGCAATACCGGGAGAAAATCCTGCAAAAGCTCCATTTTTCATTCCTCCTAAACACACACGTCCATATTGTACCATTTTCCCCGGTAAAAAACAAGGAGATGACGGGATTTTCTCGACAACCGCTCTTTTTTCTGCTATGCTGAAAAAAAGAAAGGAGGACTTTTCTTGCATCCTATTGTCCTGACAATTCTCATATACCTGATCGCCGTAAACCTCGTCGCCTTTTTCCTTTGTTACACCGACAAACGCCGGGCGCAGAAGGACCGCTGGCGGATCCCCGAAGCGACCTTGCTTTTATGGTCGGGCATAGGCGGTGCGTTCGGTTTTTTGATCGGCATGCGCCGCTTTCACCATAAGACCCGTCATCTGAAATTTCAGATCCTGGTCCCTCTGTTTATGGTGCTTTGGGCCGCTTTGATTATCCTGATGATCTATCTTTGGATCCGGTTTTTCTAAAACCCGGGGTCTGTAAAATCGGGAAGGTATTCCTCGGTCGCGGAGGAAAATTCCTGGGTAAAGCCGTTTTGGATCCCGAGCATCCATGCGAAGGAGACAAGCTCCTCGTACTCTTCCTTCAAAACCCGACGGGACAATACCGGATCCTCCCGCAAAAAGGATGGCGGCGTGTACTGGCTCATTAAGCTATAATAAACCCGATTTTGAAACCGGGAGTATAAAGCATCCAAAATGTCTTTTCCTTCTGAAAGCTCTCCGGGCAAAAGCAGATAGCGAAAGATCACGCCCCGTTTTAAGATCCCGTCCTCGGTAAAAGAGGCCTGTCCTGTCTGGCGGACCATTTCCTTTGCCGCTTTCATCGCCTGTTCAAAATAATCCGGTGCTTTGGCAAAAAAAGCGCCTTTTTCTCTGGAAAAATATTTGATATCGGGAAGATACACGTCCACAAGGCCGTCTAACCGCCGGATCATCTCCGCCTTTTCGTATCCGCCGGTGTTGTAGACCACCGGCACCGAAAGCCCTTCTTTCTTTGCAAGGTGCAGCGCTTCAATGATCTGGGGAAGATAATGGGTAGGGGTCACCAGGTTGAGGGTCTGAGCACCCTGATCCACAAGAGCGAAAAAAAGCTCCACCAACTTGGAAACCGAAACCTTGATTCCTTTGGGAGAAAAACTGATCTGGTGATTTTGGCAAAACCGGCACCGGAGACTGCACCCGGAAAAAAAGACGTTGCCAGCTCCTCTTTTTCCCGAAATACAGGGCTCCTCCCACCGATGCAGCATCACCTTGGAAACCAAAACTTCCCGTCCCGAGACACCGCAAACCCCTGTTTCGCCCGCAAGGCGATCGACTTTACACTCTCTGGGACAACACGCACACCGTGCCAACAGCTCGTCCATATGTCCTCCAAAAATAAGCAGAAAGCCCGAAAGCTTTCTGCCTTTTTTCTTATTCTACTGTTACCGATTTGGCCAAATTTCTCGGTTTATCCACATCACAGCCCCGCTCCACCGCCGTGTAATAAGCAAAAAGCTGAAGAGGGATTACCGCCAAAAGGGGCGTTAACAACGCTTTGGTCTTTGGGATCTCAAAGAGATAATCGGTAACCTCCGAAGGGATATTGACTCCCTCGAGGGCAAAGGTCAACACATCGGCGCCCCGGCTCTTGACCTCTTTGATATTGCTCACCATCTTTTCCGAAAGCGCCGCCTGGGTCGCTAACGCAATCACCGGCGTCCCCTCGGTAATGAGGGAGATGGTGCCGTGCTTCAATTCTCCCGCGGCGTAGGCCTCGCAATGGATATAGGAAATCTCCTTTAATTTTAGCGAGCCCTCGTTAGCTAACGCGTAATCGATCCCCCGCCCTAAGAAGAAAAGACTTTCCGCTTCGGAAAAATGAAGGGCATATTCCTTTACAGTATCCCTTTTAGAAAGCAGCAACCGCATCTGGTCGGGGATCTGAAGCAAAGTTTTGACATATTCCCGGATCTCGTCGTCGGTAAGCGTTCCTCTGGCTTTCGCGAGGATCAGTGTCAAAAGATACAAAACGCCCATCTGTACCGTATAGGCTTTGGTGCTGGCCACCGCGATCTCCGGACCGGCCCAGGTATAGATCACGCCGTCCGCCTCTCTGGCGATGGAAGAGCCCATAACATTGACGATGGCGATGGTATAGATCCCTCTTTCCTTACAAAGGCGAAGGGCCGCAAGGGTATCTGCTGTCTCTCCGGACTGGGAAATGATCACCGCGGCGTCATTTTTTTCGAGGATGGGATCATTATAACGAAACTCGGAAGCGATCTGAACGTCCACCGGTACTCTGGCGAGATGCTCCATCGCCTGTTTCCCGATCAGTCCCGCATGCATCGCCGTACCGCAGGCGATGATATGGATCTTTCCGGCAGCTTTGAGCCGCTCCTCGTCGATTCCATCCTCGATCAAAGAGGGGATCCCGTCTTTGATCCTGGGAGACACCGTCTTCATAAGCGCCTCAGGCTGTTCAAAGATCTCCTTGAGCATAAAATGATCAAAGCCGCCCTTTTGCGCCGCCTCCAGATCCCAGTTGGCCGTTAAAATTTCCGGCGTAAAGGGGGTGAGATCTTCCCGATACATCCGGATCTGATCTTTTTTGACTACGGCGATCTCTCCGTTTTCCGGAAGGATATACTGTCTCGTGTATTTCAAAACGGCGGGAATATCCGAAGCGATAAAATTCTCTTCATCGGAGACACCGATGATCAAAGGACTGTCTTTTCGCACCGCGTAGATGGTCTCCGGCTGATCCTCAAACAAAATTCCCAGCGCATAAGACCCCCGCACTTCCTTTAACGCCTTGGAAATAGCCGCCAAAGGATCCGATTCATAGTACAGATCGATCAAATGCGCCACCGTCTCCGAATCGGTCTGGGATGTAAAGACAAAGCCCTTGTCAATCAAAATCTTTTTGAGATCCAAATAATTTTCGATGATCCCATTATGCACCAGCGTCACACGCCGGCTGAAATGGGGGTGGCTGTTGTAATCGCTGGGTTCTCCGTGAGTGGCCCAACGGGTGTGCCCAATCCCGCAGGTGCCCGAAAGTCCCCCGATCCCCGCTAACTTATTTTCTAACTCCGAAAGCCTACCCTTTTCTTTTACGATATTGATCCGCCGGCCGTCAAAAATGGCGACGCCCGCCGAGTCATATCCCCGATACTCTAATTTTTCCAACCCGTCGAGGAGGATAGACTGCGCCTGCATATTTCCTACATATCCTACGATTCCGCACATAATATGACCTCTTTTCCTTTTGATTTGCGAATGGCTTTGTCTCTGTCCCCTTCGTTTCCAAAGGGATTTCCCAAAGCCTTCGGGTTTCGCGTCCCGGGAAAGCATCCGCCGAATTTTCGATCACTTTCCGCCTCGTCACCCATATGCGGAGTCCGGGTCTGGCGCTTTTTTAGACGAATTTCCTTTCTTAGATTTTCCGCATCGTTACAATGTATGCAACTTAAGGGTAATTGTACCCTATTTCCCATCTTTTGTCAACGAACCAGACTGTTTGCCTTTCCCGGTAAAGACCTTTTTCCCTTATAAATACAAAATCGTTGCAAAATTTTCGATTCTCCGGTAAGATGGAAAAAAGACTATAATTTTTAGAAAGGAACCCGATTATGCGCATTCAAAACGCTTTGGTTTATACCGAGGATTTTCGGTTTGTCCCCAAAGAAGTGTTTACCGACGGCGAACGTTTTTCTCATCAAAGCGGCGATCAAAAGGTCATCGACGCCAAAGGGCTGTATCTCATTCCCGGACTGATCGATATCCATCTCCATGGCTGCGGGGGATACGATTTTTGCGACGGGACCAAAGAAGCTTTCGACGCCATCTGCGCTTATCAAGGAAAACACGGCGTTACCGGCGTTAGCTTAGCATCTATGACTCTTGCCGCCGATGTTCTTTCTTCCCTCTTTCAAAAGGCGGCATCCTACCCCAACGAAACCGGCGCCATATTTCTCGGGATTTGTATGGAAGGTCCGTTTTTGAATCCCGAAAAAAAGGGCGCGCAAAAAG
The DNA here is from genome assembly GCA_944385915.1 of uncultured Clostridia bacterium. GTDB lineage: Bacteria > Bacillota > Clostridia > Oscillospirales > Ruminococcaceae > CALXGT01. Next base: position 13,649 of record CALWZB010000116.1, read on the forward strand.
GATCCTATCTGGCTTTGCCGGACGAAAGGCTTTTCTTCTCCCTTTTGGACAGTGCGAAAGGAAAGATCCAAACCCTTTGTATCGCCCCCGAGCTTCCCGGCGCCGAAAAGCTGATCCAAAAAGCCAAAGATCGGGTTTTCGTTTCTCTTGCCCATACGACAGCGGACTACGAAACCGCCAAAGCCGCCTTTCAAATGGGAGCCAAACGGATTACCCATCTATTTAACGCGATGCCGCCGCTTCTTCACCGGGATCCCGGCGTCATCGGCGCGGCTATGGATGCGAACGCCGACGCCGAATTGATCTGCGACGGCGTCCATGTCCATCCATCCGCCGTTCGAGCCGCCTTCCGGCTGTTTGGAGAAGACCATTTGATCTTTATCAGCGACAGCATGCGAGCCACCGGCTTGCAGGAAGGAACCTATTCCCTTGGCGGGCAGGATGTCACTGTGAAAAAAGACAAAGCCACATTGCAAGACGGAACGCTGGCAGGCTCGGTGACCGATCTTTTTTCATGTATGAAAAAAGCGGTATCCTTCGGGATCCCCTTGGAAAGCGCCGTTAAAATGGTAAGTTGGAACCCTGCCCGCGCGGTGGGATGGATCGAAAAGATGGGGAGCATTTCCGAAAACAAGCTTGCAAATTTCGTATTGATGGATAAAAATTTAGATATCAAAGCGGTGTATATCAAAGGCCGCCCCTTTTAAAAAAGGCAAAAATCCCGGCACTCAATCGTGCCGGGATTTTAATTTCGGTTCCAGCTGAAAATAAGAAAGGATCTCCGTTACCGTTTGCTTCGGCGTCAGATGAGAGGTATCCAGCCAAAATCCCACCCGAGGCGTTGTCTCCATAAACGACTTCCAAAGGGGTTCCACATCAAAACCCACATATCCAACCTTGCCGCGCGCCGCTTCCCGCTCTTTCACTGTATGGATATCGGGACAAAGAACCACTACCTTCACGGGATATCCTTTTAACCGATCGAGCATATCGATCAACGCCTCTCCGTAGTAATTATCCTGTAAAACCACCGAAAAACCAGAGTCAAAATAGATTTTCGCCGCTTTGGCCGCGAGCTCATACCGAAGCGCAAGCTGAAAAAGGGCTTCTTTGGACGGCGTTTGCGTCATCTCTTCTCTTCCGTTTATCATCATTTTCCGAAAAACATCCCCTCGCAGGTGGACACTTTTGGGAAAACAAAGAGCCAGCTCCTCAGCTACGGTAGACTTCCCCGAAGCCATAACACCGGTAATCAGAAAAAAGGACGTATTCATAATCACCTTCCCGTTTACGCCGTTTCCCCTTTTGTTTTGGGTACTGCGATCAAATTGATATCGATTCGCTCGATCTCAAAATTTTTGGGAGGATGGGCGTGGATATATTCTTTGATCATTTGAAACAGTTCCTTATCGTTATAATCGACGACCTCCCGGCTGGACAAATCGCAAACATGGGCATGCTCATGGGTATTCACGTCAAAGATCACCGGTTCGCCCGCGGCGCTCAGCCGCATAATAATGCCGCTTTTCTCAAACAGATTCAAAATATTGTAAACCGTCGCCACCGTCAGCACAATGTTTCGTTCCTTCAGCGCACCGCAAACCTGCTCCACCGTCACATGACAATTGAGCTCTTTTAAGGTTTTCAGTACCAAAAGGCGCTGCCGAGTGATCTGTAACCCGTGATCTTTCAAAATTCTCCGATATTGTTCCATCTTTCTTTCCTTCTCATATCGATTTACCTGAAAAAGGTATTTGTGTTCAAAGTATACTATAATTATTCTAAAATGTCAAGAAAGGAAATATTTCCTCTGATATTTATTTTCTTTTCTCCAATGCTAAGAATAGAAAGAAAAAAGGAGGTTTATTATGGCGTTATCCAAAAAAGAATATGAACAAATGACCAAAAAAGCGTCTCCCAACACCAAGATTTACCTGACGCTCCCTAAGGCATTTGTCATCGGAGGGCTTATCTGTACCCTGGGACAGTTACTGAGAAACGGTTATCAGACCTTTTTATCCGAATCTCTCGCCGCAACGGCTACCTCGGTGACTTTGATCTTTTTAAGCGCGCTGCTTACCGGACTTGGCCTTTATTCCAAGCTCGCAAAGCATGGAGGCGCCGGAACGCTGGTCC
>CALWZB010000117.1 GCA_944385915.1 uncultured Clostridia bacterium
GGAGCGAATGGAGGAAAACGGAAAACGGTACGGAAAACGAAAACCCTAATAAAGATAAAAAACGCTTCGGATAATCCGAAGCGTTTTTTGTCACTGGTTTTCTTCCGGCTGGCTTTTTTCGATATACTTTCGTTTGGCCTCACAAACATCGGTGATAAACTGCTGGTCCAGGGATGTCAGCCGGTACCCTTTCCGGTAGACCAAAACATCCCGGTAGACTTTATCGTTATCCTGGCATTCCCTTTGGATCAAATGATATTTTTCACAAAGTGCTTTGGGAACAGGCGACGCCCACATAAAGGTGGATGGAACTTTTTCCAGCAGCTCAAACTGGCTGCCCCGCTCGAATACAAAAATTCGTTTGTCCACATGACGGGAAAGCTCCTGCTTTTTTACATCCACCATGGGAAGGGATGGCACATAGGGATCCCCATGGGAGATCTCGATATACTCCCCAAGATCTTCGGAAAGGATGGTCTCTTTCTTCGCCAGGGGATGATTTTCAGACAGCAAAAGGAGATAGGAAAAATCGGTCACCGTCTCCGCTACGAGATTTTTCTCGGAAAAAAGCGACCGAAAATATTTTTCGAAAGTAAGCTGATACCGAAGGATCCCCAAATTATACTCTCCGCCAGCCACATTTTTAATGGTGCGCATAGAATTGGTCTCTTTGTAAAAGATCTCCGCCGGTTCAGCAGTAGAGATATGACGGGAAAAGGCGGCAAAAGCCGCGGAAATATAGCTGGCCCGGGGAACACAGACGGAAAAGCTTTGCTTTGGCTTTTTCCCTTCCCGGTACATCGCCTCGATCTCGTTGACCTCGGAGACGATCTTTTTGGCATACTGCAAAAACTCCTCTCCCTCGGGAGTCACCGTAATACCTCTGGATGTCCGTTTAAAGATGGTAATGCCGAGATGAGCTTCCAACTCCTTGATCGCGCGGGAAAGGTTGGGCTGACCCATATACAAATTTTCCGCCGCCTTACTAATGGAACGGGTCTCGGCGATTTCTACCGCGTACTTTAAATGTAAAATGTTCAACAAAATGCCCCCCCTTTCGCCTGTTTAGTTTTAGTATAACATTTTTTCTCCCCCTGCGCAACTTGTTTCCAAACTGTAAAAAGAAAACTTTTTTCTTTGGCTTTTGAAAAAAATGTGGTATACTTTAGGTATCTTAGTTTTCGGGAGGCATTATGGTTTTTCTCTGGATCGGTGTTTTATGGATGCTTTTGGACCTCTCTTTTTTAGAGATCTCCGTTTCCTTCGGCTTCGTCGGAGGCTTCCTCTTTTGGATGGGGACACGGCTTTTTCCCCAAGGCAGGTCTTCCTCTTCCATCAAAAAATGCGGTATTTTTTCTTTGGTTTACCTTTTATTTGACGCCGCCCATACCCTTGCGGTCTTTCTCGCTCCGGAGAAAACGCTGCTGCTTTTTTTGCTGTTTTTAGGGACAGTGATCTTAAAGGTGCTCACCCTTTCCTATCTGGTTTTCTCCGTCCGGGAACAGGAAGCGGTGTGTGGATCTGATTTCAAAGGACACACCCTTTCCAAGCTGGCCAACCTTTATATCATCGTCGCCGGCGCTTCTCTTTTAAGCTATTACAGCTCCTTTTTCTCTTTCTTTACCTCGCTGTTTTCGGATCTTTGCGCCGTGCTCTTTGCGCTCTTTTTGCTCATCTCTTTCAAGCTGTATCGAAATTACCGGAACCATATTCCATTAAAAAAGGAGCAGATCATATGAAATCCAACTTGGGACGGGTCTTGCTTTTTCGCGTAGGCCCCAAAGACGCCGAAGCCATCTCCAAAGCACTCCTTCCTTTTAAAGTCCGGGTGCAGACGATATCCCCGCAGCAGGAGTCCCTTCCCCTGGGGACATTGGCGGGTCTTGCCGAGGACATTCCTGTCCCCGAGTCCGCAAACGGTGAACTGACGGAAAGTATGATGGTCCTTTGCTTTTTCTCCTCCAAAGAGCTGGACCAGATCCTGCTGGCGCTCAGAGATCCGTCTCTCCCAAAAATCTCGTTAAAGGCGGTGCTCACTGAGCACAATAAGTTTTTTTCTCCCTTTACCCTTTTGACCGAGCTTTCCAAAGAGCGGGAAGCATTTCGAAGACAAAGGGAGGAAAATCCCCAGGATGGCAATCCCCAGGATGGCCGTCCCCGGGATGGTAGTCCCCGGGACGGCAGTCCCCGTTTCCGAGGATAAATTTTTTGAAAAACAGGTAGAAAAATCCAAAGGTTTTTTAACAAACTTTTGGATTTTTTGTTTTTATCTTGAATTTTTCCGTCGAATATGGTATGGTTTTGAATATATTATGAAAAAACTGTGTATAGAAAGGAAATGATAGATTGGCATCTGATTTTCTGATCCGGAAAGCGACCGAAGAGGACTCGGCGCTGATTTTATTTTTTATCCGGTCACTGGCGGAATACGAAAAAATGCTCTCTGAAGTGACCGCTTCCAAAGAGGATATCCGCCGCTCCCTTTTCGAGGAAAAAGGCGCCGAGGTACTCATTGCCCAGTGGCAGGATAAACCGGTGGGGTTCGCTTTGTTTTTCGAAAATTATTCTACCTTTTTGGGGAAAAAGGGGATCCATTTAGAGGATCTTTTCGTTTTGCCGGATATGCGGGGAAAAGGCTTTGGAAAAGCATTGCTCCAGGCGGTAGCCAAAGAGACCGTAAGCCGGGGCGGCGGACGGTTAGAATGGGCGTGCTTAAACTGGAATGCGCCGTCTATCGCCTTTTACCGTTCTATGGGGGCAACTCCCCTTTCCGATTGGACGACCTTTCGCCTCACCGGCGAATCGTTAGAGGCTGTTTCCAAACTCAATCACACATCTTAGGAGGAATGGACATGACAAGTAAAAAGCGGTTTTTCGCCGCCGCAGCGATCAGTATGTTCGCCGTCGTATTTTTCGCGACGACAGCCTTCGCGGCGGAAGCCGAGGAAGCAACAAGTATGTTTTATTCGACGGTATGGTCTTTGCTCCCGCCGGTAATCGCCATTGTGCTGGCGCTGATCACCAAAGAGGCCTACTCTTCCCTGTTTATCGGCATTTTGGTAGGCGGACTGCTGGCTACCGATTTCCACCCCGTTCAAACACTGGACTCCGTATTGGGGGACGGCTTTATCGCGAGCATCTCCGAGCCTTGGAACGCGGGTATCTTTCTGTTTTTGGTTCTTTTAGGAATCATTGTCGCCCTCATTAACGCCTCTGGCGGTTCCGCCGCATTTGGACGCTGGGCAGCAAAAACCATTAAATCCAGAAGCGGCGCCACCCTTGCCACCTTCGTTTTGGGTGTGCTCATTTTCGTAGACGATTACTTTAACTGCTTGACCGTAGGCTCGGTTATGCGCCCCGTCACCGACGGCCACCGCATCTCCCGCGCGAAGCTCGCCTATTTAATCGACGCTACCGCGGCGCCGGTTTGTATGATCGCCCCCATTTCTTCTTGGGCCGCAGCAGTCTCTGGTATCGTGGACGAAGGGGTTTACTCCGGCTTGGAACTGTTCATTCGTGCGATTCCCTATAACTTCTACTCTCTTTTAACGTTGGTCTTTATTATCGGATTGGTCATTACCAAAGTGGATTATGGACCGATGAAGCTTCAGGAAATGAACGCCCGCCTCAACGGAAATCTGGGCGCTCTGGAAAACGAAGACGCTACAGTGGAAATGAAGCAAAACGGTAAGGTGATCGATTTGGTTTTGCCGGTTTTGGTTTTGATTGCCGCCTGCATCATCGGTATGATCTACGCCGGCGGCTTTTTCGACGGAGTCTCCTTTGTGGATTCCTTCGCCAACACCGACGCGTCGGTGGGCCTCTCCTGGGGCGGTATCATTGCGGTCATTTTTACCATCATCTATATGATCGCCAGACGGGTCCTCACCTTAAAAGAAACCATGGCCTGTGTCCCCAAGGGCTTTATCGCCATGGTTCCCGCCATTTTGATTTTGACCTTCGCCTTAACCTTGAAGAATATGACCGGCCTTCTTGGTGCGGACGTCTTTGTCGGCGACTTTATGTTCAGCGCCGCCAAAGGGCTTTGGAACTTCTTACCCGCGGTAATCTTTATCGTTGCCTGCTTCTTGGCGTTCTCTACCGGAACCTCCTGGGGCACCTTCGGTATTTTGATCCCCATTGTTACTTATATCTTCCCCACTGACAACGAACTGATGATTATTGGTATTTCCGCCTGCCTCGCGGGTGCGGTATGCGGCGACCATTGCTCTCCCATTTCGGACACCACCATTATGTCCTCGGCGGGCGCCCAATGCGACCATGTGACTCACGTATCCACTCAGCTTCCCTACGCGGCAACGGTGGCGGCGGTCTCCTTTGTTTCCTATCTGATCGCCGGATTCATCCAAAGTGCATGGATCACTTTGCCCATCGCCATTTTGTTGATGGTGCTCACTATTGTCGGTATCAAGCTTTTGCTGAAAACGCCGGAAAATGCATCCAGTTAAAAAGCGTTTGCTCTCTAAAAGCGCTGCCTTAAAGGCAGCGCTTTTGTTTTGGCAAAAAACCGCCTTCATCTTTAGTCAGATTACCAAAGACGCTTTCGCGAAAATCTGTTACAATAAAAGCAAAGGTTGAAACCAAAAGGAGGGATCGTATGGCCGGAAGACAAATCTACCGTCCCGACGGGTTTTCCAATACCCGCTACGGCGAAAGGGTGACCGGATTTTCTTTCCAGTTCAAAGCCCAGTATTATCGGGGATTTACCCTTTCCATTTTAAGGGATATCCAAATCGAAATCGACGGCGAAAAGATCGATCGAAAGGATATTCAAATCGAGGTCAACAAAGAGCGGTTTACCTTAGAGGAAGCCAGAACAGTCGTAGACCCCGATTACCGTTGGGAATTCGGAGAATACGCGACGGTTTATGTGAAAAAGAATGGCGGCCTCGCGCCGGGCGTCCATCATATCCGATCGGTCCAGATCATCGCCCCTTCCTATATGCCTTTTGAGCTCCAGGCGGTTTGTGAGACCGATTTCGTTATGGAAGGAGACAGCCTATGAGCGCGCAGATCAAACGAAGCGTATCGTTATACAGCTACCAGGACGAATACTACGACGGAAAGCTGGATTTAGAAGGCTGCCTTCGGGAAACGGCAAAAACCGGCGCCACCGACGTCGAACTTCTTGCGGAGCAGATGATCAAGCGCTTTCCTTTACCCATTGAAGACGAGGCGTTTCGGGAAAACTGGTTTTCTATGCTGAAACAGTACGGCTTGACTCCTTCCTGTTACGATGCTTTTTTGGAAAACCGGATCTACGATAACCGGACCCTCTCTTTGGGAGAACAGATCAACATGATGAAGCGGGATCTTCGTCTCGCGTCCCTTTTGGGATTTCCTGTTTTGCGCACATTGGTTTCCACCCCCATGGATGTCATCGAGGGAAGCTTGGAATACGCCGAATCGGTGAAGGTAAAGATCGGATTAGAGGTCCATGCTCCTTTCTCCTTAAATTCCCACTGGGCGGAGGGATATTTAAAACTGATCCAAAAAAATAAGACCCCATACTTCGGATTTATCCCGGATCTTGGGATCTTTTGCAAAAACCTTCCCGACGTCCTTCGGGATAAGGCGAGGAGAGCCGGCGCTAAAGAAACGTGTATCCGCATCGTGGACGGCGCTTACCAAAGCCGGCGGGACAAAGGCTTTGTCAAAATCAAATATGATCTCAATTTGGGAAAAGCCAATATGGAATACCGTCTCGCCAACGGCTTAAAGGAAATGATGGACGCGGTAGAAAAGGCGGGCGGCGGCCCGGCGGATCGGATGTACGCCGAATCTTCCTTTACCTATTCTTGGTCGGATCCCAAAGATTTGATCGACAACATCGACTATATTTTCCACATCCACGCGAAATTCTACAACGTCTCCGAACATTACGAGGAAACGGCGGTAGCCATCCCCGAGGTGGTCGCGGCGCTCAAAACGGCGGGCTACCAGGGATATCTCAGCTCGGAATATGAAGGCGGCGAACATTTACGGCAGGATATGGATGTAGACAGCATTGAACAGGTGCGGCGGCATCAGGAAGCGCTAAAAAGAGCTATTGAAGGATAAGAAAACGGCAGGCATAAAGCCTGCCGTTTTTATTCGTTTCGCCTTCCCGGCGCGCTGATGACGATTTTTCCGTCTTCCAACTCCATTTTGACTCGGTTGCCCTCGATTCCAAGGGAAGATAACAGTTCTCTCGGGATCTGAACCCGGCCCGCTTTATCCAAAATCGCGAACTCCTCGTGGGGCTCCTCAAAGCCCTCTAATTCATTGAGGCGATCTACGTAGCTTTCCCTTCGGATCATCTCGCTGCTGTTTTTGCCGTCCCGAATGGTGACGACCCGGTTGACCCGTTTGGACAAATGCATATCGTGGGTCACGATCACAATGGTCAGTCCCTTTTCCTCGTTGAGCTTTTTAAACACATCCAGAATATAGCTTCCGGTCTGAACGTCTACCGAACCGGTGGGCTCATCCGCCAAAAGGATCTTGGGATCGTTGGCCAAAGCGATGGCTATAGCGATCCGCTGCTGTTCGCCGCCGGAAAGCTCGCTTAACCGGTTGTTTCGCTTATGCGCCATACCAACCAGATCCAAAAGCGCCCGCGCCTTTTCTCTTTTTTCCTTTTCCTTGGTAAGCATCATGGGCATCATGACGTTTTGTTCGGCGGAGAGGTACGGAAGAAGGTTTCGCCCGTTATTTTGCCAGACAAACCCTACCACCTTCCGTTTGTACTCCACAAGCTCTTCCTCGCTCAATTTAAAAAGGTCTTTTCCGTCTACGAAGAGCTTTCCTGCCGAAGGGCGGTCCAATCCTCCGATCATATTCAAAAAGGTGGATTTTCCGCTGCCGCTGTTGCCGATGATCGCCATCAGTTCCCCTTCGGCGATGCGGATCTCCAGCCCCTGAAGCGCCAAAACCTCGATCTCGTCGGTTTTATAGATCTTGACCAGATCCTCGCAGACGATCATATCCCTTCTATCCATGCACCAGCTCACCGCCTTCCAGCTCGAACACCGCGTCGCCGATCTCCATCAGTCCGGTGTCATGGGTGGTCATCAAAATGGTGACTCCTTCCTGTTCGGTAAGGTCTTTAAAGATTTTGACCACCTGAAGCCCCGTATTGGTATCCAGCTCCGCCGTCGGTTCGTCGGCAAACAAAATCTCCGGCTTGTGGGCGATGGCTCTGGCAATAGCGACCCGCTGCTGCTCGCCGCCGGACATTTCCTGGGGCATATGCTGCATCCGCTCAAAAAGCCCCACTAAGCGCAGGCATTCCTCTGCCCTCTGCCGGCGGTCGCCCTCGTAATTTGCGAGACGAAGGGCAAATTCTACGTTTTCATAAGCGCTGAGCATAGGGACTAACGCCACCGACTGAAAGACAAAGCCGATAGACTGTCTTCGGATCAGCGTCCGCTCCTTTTCGCTCATTTTGCCGATCTCCTGTCCCTTAAAGAACACCTCTCCCTCGGTAGGCGAATCCAGCGCGCCGAGGATATTCATCAGCGTCGTTTTCCCGGAGCCGGAGCGTCCTTTTAAGATGGTGAGCTTATGGGCGGGCACCGCTAAGGTGATATCCTTCAGCGCGTAAAACGGCTCTCCGTCTACCACCGGAAACGCCCGGCTCACTTTTTCGGCGGATAAAATGATCTCTTCCATTTTTCCTCCTTAATCTTCGCCCAGCTTCAACGCCTGGGAAATTTTAATCTTGCTTACAATGTAACTCAAAACGCCGAGACAGCAGATCATAACCACGCCCAGCACGCCTAAGATCCTGATGTAATCCGACGCCAGATCCACGATCTCAAGCGGCAGTACCTGATCGGCGGTCGTGTAGGCGATCTGAATCAGCGGAACGAACAGGCGGGAGGCAATAGTTCCGATCCCTACCCCCACCGCGATGGACAATCCGGAGATAAAGATCTGCTCTACCGCAAGCATGGAAAGGATCTCCTTTAAGGTCATACCCATCGCCCGGAAAATACCAAACTGCAACGACCGGGAACGAATGGACAAGATCCAGTAAATCAAAAATCCCACCACGCAAAGCAAAAGCACCACAATAAATCCTACCGTCAAAACGCCGTTGGTTCCCTGGAAAATGGGGTCGTTTTTCAAAGCGATAAGATCCGCCTCGGTATCTTTAAAGGTGACAAAGGAAGTGCCGGTTTCGGCGGCAAAATCGTATACCACCTGGGAGGAACCGGAAAGCTTGATCCAGATCTCGTAGGGAATGACTCCCCACTCCGATTGGAGCCGCCCCAGGTTCGCCACAATGAGGAAATTGCTGTTTTCGGTAAAATTCCCGTCCTGATCCACCACGGTAGAAGTGGGGGCGAAGGTGGGGAAATAATCGATAAACCCGTAGATGACGCCTCTGGTGGAAAGCCCGTCGGAATTCTGATAGGTGACCACGTCTCCGAGACTGTAACCGCATACCGTTTCAAAGCTTCGGGACACCAATATCGCGTCCGGCGTTTGGGAAATGGCGTTTAAGTAATGGTACCAGTGAATGGGAAGCAAGCCGTCCTTCATGTAAGCGGTCTCGCCGAAGCCCTTGGTGTCGATGCCCATAATGGTGAGGTTTCGCATCGCCCCCCGCCCCAGCTCCACTTTGGAGGAGGCACTGCCTCTGGTGTCATAAAAGACCTGGGTAAGGCTTTCCGCCCCTTCCAAAAGGGTGTACTTGGAAAAATCCGGCTCCATATAGCTTAGCGTCAGCGTCCCGGTGGTATCCTGCGCCACCATCTCGCTGTTATTGCGCCACTCCTCTTTCAGCACCACATCGGCGCCGTTTTGGTACCGAAGCCGCTCCTCGGCGCCCGCGTTGATGGTCCTTGCCGCCTGAGCGCTGAAAATGCCCAGCGCGGCGGTAAAGACGAGGAAGATCATCAAAAAGCCCTGGTTTTCCTTGGTTCGCATCATCCGAAGGAAAGAGACGTACAAAGACGGCGGCCAAAACTTTTTTCCAACCTGAAAGATGAGCTTTAACAAAAAGGGAAACAGCCGTAAAAACAGCAGTCCCGCGCCCAGCATAAATAACGGAGAACTTAAATACAAAAGGGGGTCCATGCTCCCGCCCTGCGCCACCTCCTGGGCTAAAAGATCCCGCTGGCGGTTAAAGTTGAAAAGGGAATACCCGGAAACCAAAATCAAAAGGATATCCAACCCCATCTTCTGCCAGAAGGGAGTGGTTTTCTTTTTGGCCTTGCTTTGCTTTTGCGCCACGATGGTCACCGACGAGTATTTCACCACCGGCACCACCATGGTGAGCACTGAAATGAGCGCTCCTACCGCCGCGAACAGCAGTGCGAGCCACGACACCTTTAACTGAAGCGCCGTCCGGCTTACAAATTCCAAAAAAGCGTTGCAGGAACCCAGTACCTGGCAGATCAAAAGGCCAAGAGGGATCCCCAAAACGACGCCGCACAAAGCGACGATCCCGCTTTGAAGCAAGTATAACTGCAGCAGCTGTTTTTTGGAGGCGCCGCGGCTTTTCATCACCGCGATCTCCCCTTCTTCCATCTCCACCATTTGTCTGGACACCATAAAGATGAACACCAAAAGGAGGACGAAAACAGGGATCTGCAGCGCCCAGAGGGTCACATTGAGCTTTTGCGCCTCGGGAAGATAATCGTCTAAAATATCGATGTAGTTACAGGAAAAGGAAGATCCGGAAATGCTCGCGGCATTTTCGTACACCGTAAGCTTTTCCCGCAATGTCTCCACCTGGGACGCCTCGATGGATGTGTAATCCATGACATTGTAAAAATTCACCGAGAAATTGCATACCGGCTCGTCGATTTGGATGACATCCTGCTGTAAGGTCTCCAAATCCACAATTCCGTTTTGCTTTAATACCTTCCCCACCGTCAGCCAGTAGGGATCGCTTTCATCTATGCGCTCATACACTCCCACCACCTTGAGGGTGATGGGGACCCCGTCTTTGGTGGTGTGGTCCGTGGAGAAAAGCGACTCTCCCAAAAGGAGATTTTGCTCCATCATCGTTTCCTCGCTGACGATGATCTCCAAAGTACCGTCTTCCAAAACACCGGGAGCGGCAAATTCTCCTTCCTTTATGGTCACATGATCCAAAAAGTCGGTTTGTGCCATAAGCTGAAGGGAAAGCTCATCCTCGGTGCCCTTGATCTCAGGAACCACCGTAAAGCCTACGGTATAGCTTACTGCCTTGGAAAGGGATGTTAAGGAAAGCTCCTCTTCCATATTCTCATAGTAATCCCAAAAAAGATTGATCTGGGCAAGAGAAGCCGCCCGGTTCACCGTTTTCTGGAAGCTTTGTCGCATGACGGTGATACCGGCGTACCGGTCATTTTGTTCAGTATAGGAGGTGAGATTTCGGGTGAGCATCCGCTGTAACACCGCTTCGGAGTATATGGGGCTTCCGGAACCGATGGCGATCATCAAAATGTTTCCGATCAAAAGGCAAAGGATCATCCATTTTTTGCTTTTGATCTTTTCTAAAACAAAAGGTAACATACGCCTCCTACTCCTCTATCACCACGATCTCCCCTTCGGAAAGACCGCTTAAAATGACCATTTCCTCGTTATTCATCTCTCCGGTCACAATGTACCGGGTCCCGGTGGTATCTCCATTCAGCACCGTGACCGACCGGACGCCGTTTTCCGCCTTCACCGCGCTTCGATCGATCATCAGCACATCCTCAAGATACTGATAGGTCCCGAATACGGTAATGTCGGTAGAAAAGTCCGAAGCAAGGACTCCTTCCTCCACCTGGACCAAAACGCCGCTTGGATCCGCGCCCTGAAGCGCAGGTACCGAAACAACCGTACCGGTATAATAAACGGGGTCGATCCGAGCGCCGGTTTCGATTTCCACTTCCATACCATAACGGAAAACACCGCTTTGATCATCCACCCGGATCAGGTACCGGTCCGGATCGTAGATGGTGGCGATCACTTCGGTTCCCGCCTCTTCTCCGGGCTTGGTATAGGTCGTGCTCTGAACAATGCCGCCGCAGGGAGCATAAAGGGTCAAATTCGAGAAGGAAGCGGACAATGCCCCTACCTCCTGCTCCAACTGTTCAATATCGTATTGGGCATCCGTTTTGTATTTTTCATATTCCGCCTGTGCCGCGGCAAGCT
>CALWZB010000118.1 GCA_944385915.1 uncultured Clostridia bacterium
GTTTGCGAGAAAGAGGAAAGCTCCCAAGCCGAAAGCGGCACTTCCTCCAGTTCGGATTCCGGACTGACCTATATTGACGGCGTTTTGATCGTCAATAAAACCTATTCCCTTCCGGAAAGTTATGATCCCGGCGTCGACGCGACGGCTAAGGCGGCGTTTGACGAAATGGCTGAGGATGCCGCAAAAGAGGGGTTAAGTCTTTATATCGCTTCAGGATACCGTTCCTATTCGTACCAGGCGGGGCTGTATGACCGGTATGTTGCGAGAGACGGAAAGGAAGCCGCCGATACCTATTCGGCCCGTCCTGGGCACTCGGAGCACCAAACCGGATTGGCTTTTGACCTTAACAGCATCAGTATGGATTTCGCCGAGACAGAGGAAGGCCTTTGGGTCGCCGAACATTGCTATGAGTACGGCTTTATTATCCGGTATCCATCGGGCAAGGATGATGTAACCGGTTATCAGTATGAGCCGTGGCACATCCGGTATTTGGGCGTAGAACTGGCCACCAAGGTTTGGGAAAGCGGCTTATGCTTAGAGGAATATTTCGATATTACTTCGGTTTACGCGGAAGAATAAGAAAACCGTCCCGGAAGGGACGGTTTTTTCCTTTTTATTCACTTTGCGCAGGCGCTAATTCCACGAACCTTTTTAATACCTCGACAGTTCCATCAATGCCCAAAAGGCTGCTGTTAACGGCGAGGTCATAGTTTCCCAAAGCACCCCAGCGTCTTCCCGTATAGAAGTTATAATAATTACTTCTTTGTTTATCCGTCTTATTGACGACATCCTTTACCTTATCGGCAGGAACCTCGTACTCTTCGATCGCCCGTTTCACCCGGGCGTCAAAAGGCGCGTCGATGAAAAATCGGATCACATTCTTTTGATCCTCTAAAATATAGTCGGCGCAGCGGCCTACGATCACGCAGGGAGAAGCGGCAATTTTCCGAATGACTTCTGTCTGAATCAAAAACAGCTTATCATTCAGAGGAAGCTCGGTATAACCCGTTACGCCGCTTAACAGAGGGGCGTTGATCGAAAGAGAGTAGAGCAAGCTGCTTCCGGCCCGTTCGTCGATCTGTTCGAAAACCTCTTTGCTGTAGCCGCTCTTCTCGGCGGCCAAGACGATTAGCTCTTTATCGTAGTAGGGAATACCAAGTGCGGCTGCCAGCTTTTCTCCAATCAGGCGTCCTCCGCTTCCATATTGGCGGCTAACGGTGATGACGTTGTTGGTATTTGCCATAAGATCACGCTCCTTGGAATATTCAGACATCGTTAAAAGACGGTATCTGTATTTCTATTATGCACTGATTGAATGAAAATGTCAAGAACAAAATATAAAATCTATAAAATATCAATTTTTATTTTTGATCTTTTATGCAAAATGTCAGAAATCAAAAGGAAATGGATTTTCTTTTTGATTTTACTTGCTTCTTTTTCGGTTTTGCGTTACAATATATTAGCACTCTTATATTATAAGTGCTAATATTTCGATACGAGGTGTTTTTCATGGCGAAAAAAGAGTTTAAAGCGGAATCCAAACGTCTTTTGGAGCTGATGATCCATTCCATTTATACCCATCGGGAGATTTTTCTTCGGGAACTGATCTCCAATGCCAGCGATGCCATTGACAAGCTTTATTATCGGGCGCTCAGCGAGAATTTAAACGGTCTTTCCCGGGAGGATTTCTTTATCCGGGTAGAGGCGGATAAAGAAAAACGCACCCTGACTGTTTCGGATAACGGTTGCGGGATGAGTAAGGAGGAACTGGAAAATAACCTGGGAGTGATCGCCCAAAGCGGCTCGCTTGCGTTTAAGAAGGAACAGGAGCCCAGCGAGGATATTGACATTATTGGCCAGTTCGGCGTCGGATTTTATTCTGCTTTTATGGTGGCAAAGGAAGTTTCGGTCATCACCAAGCCTTTCGGGAGTGAGGAAGCCTATTTATGGCGGTCGGAAGGGTCTGACGGCTATATCATCGAGGAAACGAAGAAGGAAGGAAACGGCACCGATATCATCATAACGTTGAAGGATGATACCGAAGAAGAACAGTATAGCGAATTTTTGGACAGCTACCGGCTGCAGGATCTGATCAAAAAATATTCCGATTATATCCGTTACCCCATCCGTATGGATGTGGAGAAAAGCCGTCTCAAAGAGGGGAGCGAGAACGAATACGAAACGGTCACCGAGACCGTTACCGTCAACAGCATGGTCCCTCTTTGGCGCAAAAACCGTTCGGAACTGACCGAGGAAGACTACAACCGGTTTTATCGGGAGAAATTTTATGATTTTGAAGCGCCTTTGCGGGTGATCCACAGCAGCACCGAGGGTACTTCTACCTATCAGGCACTTCTCTTTATCCCGGCGAAGGCACCCTATGATTTCTATACCCGGGAATATGAAAAGGGCCTTCAGCTTTACGCCAGCGGTGTGCTGATCATGGAAAAATGTCCGGATTTGCTGCCGGATTGCTTTAGCTTTGTCCGGGGTCTGGTGGATTCCGAAGATTTGTCGCTGAATATTTCCCGTGAGATGCTTCAACATGACCGGCAGCTGCGGTTGATTCGCAGCCGGTTGGAAAAGAAAATCAAGAGCGAACTTCTCTCCATGTTGAAAAATGATCGGGAAAAATACGAGACTTTCTTTAAAGCCTTTGGTTTACAGTTAAAATACGGTGTGTACGCGGATTTTGGCGCCAATAAGGAGCTTCTTTCCGATCTTTTGCTCTTCCCATCCTCAAAAGCGGAAACCTATACGTCGCTGGATGAGTATGTAGAGCGGATGAAGGAAGATCAAAAATATATCTACTACGCCAGCGGCGACAATCGGGAGCGGATTTCCCATCTTCCCCAAACCGAACGTCTCACTGACGCGGGGTATGAAGTTCTCTATTTGACCGACGATGTGGATGAATTTGCGCTGAAGATGATGCAAAACTATAAGGAGAAGGAATTTAAGTCGGTTTCCGATAAAGACCTTGGCATCGAGGATACAGGAGAAACGGAAGAGATCCAAAAGGAAAACGAGGAGAATAAAGAGCTGTTTCGGATGATGAAGGAAACGTTGGGCGACCGGGTTTCTGAGGTCCGCTTGACCTCCCGACTGAAAACACATCCGGTTTGCATCACCAGCGAGGGCGGTCTTTCCATCGAGATGGAGAAGGTATTAAACGCGATGCCCAACGCCCAGCAGAAGGTATCGGCGAAAAAGATTTTGGAGATCAACCGGGATCATAAGATTTTCGAAAAATTAAAGGATTTGTTTGCCCATGACAGCGAGAAACTAAAGGAATACACCGAACTTCTATATACGGAAGCCTTGTTGATTGAGGGGATCCAGCCGGAAGACCCGGTGGACTTTGTAGAAAAGCTTTGCAACATTATGGCGTAATGGAAACCCTCCGGTATCGTCCGGAGGGTTTTTCTATATTTCACAAAAACGCATTTGTATATTTAGATATATTTTTTCAAAGATAAAGTAAAAAAACTATTGACATATTTAAATAAATTGGGTATAATAAAGATGCAATCAAGGAAAGGAGGAGATTCCGATGGGAACGGAACACAAGGGGACCGATCGGAACAAAAGTCGATTGACTTCCTCTTTCAATTCCTATGACGTGGACGCTTGTGCAATCTGAAAAAGAAATTCGCATGTTTTCATTCTCCGAGTGAGAAGTTTAGATCATGTCATTGCCGTAAACAATAATCTTACAGGTTCAGAAGCATAAGGGTGAAAGTTACGTGAGAAAATAGAAAAAGTCGAAGATGTCTTTTGGTAGTGGAAGCTTGGGTATGACCGGTATGGGCAGGCTTGGAGTGGAAACAGGGAGTAACGGCGTGGGCTGTATTTCCAAAAAGGCGCGGAGAATTTTCATATTGATACATGTGATGTCCTTAGGAATCGAAGGAAGTTCGGCTTCGGGAGAAAATCCCCCGATCGGTTCTCGTAAAAAGGACAATTGAATATCGAAAATGGGAGCAGGAAAGTCAGAGGACTTTCCTGTTTTAGTTTTGTCCACGGTAAAAATTTCCACGCAAAAAAGCTTGGGCAAATGCCCAAGCTTTTTTCTTTCCCATTATTCAAAATCGATGACAACGCCTTTTTCCGAGGATTCGAAGCCTGCTTCCATCAGCTTCAGCACTCGCAGAGCCTGCTCGCCGGTCACGATCTGTTTTGCTTTGCCGTTGATCACGTCGCAAAGGTTGGAATAAAGTTCATTGTTATCAAAATCGATCACCGGAAGATCCAGCTCTTCCACCGAGTTTCCGCCCCGGGGAGCCATCGTCTTGGTCAAACCGGCGCCCGCCAGAATAGGAGTGGCGTCTTTGTCTTCCCAGCTGGTCAGGCGGAACATTTTACCATCACAAGCCCAGCTGTTGATGTAGGCGGTACCGTGGTTTCCGGCGATGTACCAGAGAGGAAGGTTGTAGAAATGGCAGGTTCCAACTTCGATAACCGCGGTCAAACCGCTTTCAAAGGTGATATGCATCTTAAATCCGTCATCTACCTCGTCGTTGGTAATGTTGGTCAGATGGCAGAAAACCTTTTTAATCTTTTCGGGAACCATAATCAGAAGGCGATCCAGCAGATGGACGCCCCAGTCTAACATCATACCGCCGCCGTATTCCTTGACGCCGCGCCAGTCACCGGGAATACCTCTGGAGCCCAGTACACGACACTCAATGTTAAAGGTCTTGCCCAAAAGATCTTCATCGTAAATTTTCTTGATGATCAGGAAGTCCTTATCCCAACGGCGATTCTGACGGGGGTAGAAGATTTTTCCCGTCTCCTTGGCTACCGCTAAAATTTCCTCTAACTCCGAGGAAGTAGGGGTAACCGGTTTTTCACACAGCACATGCTTTCCGGCCTTCATCGCGGCGATACACATATCTTTGTGGAGATGATTGGGGGTTGCCACCAAAACGATGTCCACCCGTTCGTCCGCCAATACCGCTTCAAAGCTCTCATAATTATAGTAACCCCGTTCCGCAGCCCACTGCTGCCGGGCGGGAGCAATATCATAAATTCCGGCCAACGTCATTTTTTGGGAGATATCGGTATTCATGTCTCCTTCCCAGGCGCGTCCCCTCGCGTCATCGGTTTGCCAAATAGCGTTTCCCGTGCCGCTGGCAATGGCGATCGCGTGTCCGCCTCCCATACCACCACAACCAACGATAGCAACTGCAAGTTTGTTGTCGATCATATTCAAAACTCCTTTAAAAATAATTACAGATGGAACGTTCAATGAAAACGTTTACATTGTTAAGTATACCAGTACGCGTTCCATTTTTCAATACACTTTTCTGTTAAATTTTAAAGGAATTTATTGTGGAATTACACAATAAAGTGGACAAACCATTGATGGAAAAAGAAAGCGGACGTGCTACCGTCCGCTTTCCCGCTTTTTATTGGATCCAAGCGCCGTCTGCGCCAACCGCATATCCTTCTACCGTAGTGCTGTACGCCATTGAACCGCTCTCGTAGAAGTAGTACCATTTGCCGTTTACCAGCTCCCATCCCGTCTGCATCACGCCGGAAACAGGATCCGTATTGTACCAAACGCCGCCTACCTTCATCCAGCCTTCAGCCATACCGCCCCAGGCGGGATACAGGTAGTACCAGTCTCCATTTACATATTTCCAACCGGTCGCCATTTCTCCGGTCTCCGGGTCCAGATAGTACCAGTAACCGTCTATCTTTGCCCAGCCTTCTGCCATGCCGCCCCAGGTGTAGAAGTAGTACCAGGCGCCATCCATATACTGCCAGCCGGTGACCATAACGCCGTCATCCTCTAAGTAGTAGGAGATCCCTTCTACCTCGATCCAGCCGGTAGCCCGTCTGCCGTTTTGGTAATAGACCCATTCGCCGTTGCGGTTTTGCTCCCAGCCGTCAGAATGGGTAATGGTGGGGATAGAGGGGGTAATGACGGGAGTATCGTCTTCGTCAGGGGTTACCGCCGAGATCTCGTTTTTCTCGGGAACGTAATCTTCATCCAGAAGACCGTCGTCATTTAAAACTGTATCTTTCGAAACCAGAATCGTGTCTGCGTACATTGTACCGTCATCCGCTTCTTTCCAGACGGTGGTGGCGACTTTGTTGCTGGTATCCGCAAAGTTTTCGCCGATGATGATCAGAGTTTGCGGTTTTTCCTCGGTAGCGGTATCAGCATCTACAGCGCTCTTTCTCGCCGTAATGGCGGCAAAGCCTTCAGCAGCCGAAGCTTTGATAGTGCCCGCGTTCAGGGTGATGGTGCCATTACGGGTAAAGATAGCGCTGTCCAGATCGGAGGTAGCGCTGACCTTGGTGTTCTTGCCCTGCAGGTCGATGTTTCCGGCGATGGAGTAAATCGCCGCCATTTGGGCAGAGGTACTGGCGGTTACATCCGCACCGTCTGCGATGGTGATATCGCCGTTAGCCGAAATCGCGGTACCGGAATCGCCTTGAGAGGAGATGGTCGCGCCACGGATCTCAATGGTGTCACCAAAGATGGGGTAAGCGCCATCCGCGTTGATGACCGTATCGGCGCCGGTGATGGTGAGCGTGCCGGCAAAATCGTCCAGGGCAGCACTGGTGTTGATGGGGTTGCCGCCGGCATCGATGTTGATCTGAGAATCTGTGATTTCAATATTACCGCCGTTAGCATACAGCCCCGCATTTCCGGCAGTAATCTCCAAAACGCTGTTTTGGATGGAAAGCGAAGCCGCGTTATCCACATAGAGAGCGGAGCTGCCCGGGCCGGAGGTCAGATCCAATTTGGAATCGGTGATCGTAGCAGCGCCGTTAGAGTAAAGGGCGATACCACTCGCGGAGGTGGCGGTAATATCGGCGCCGTTTTCAATGTTCAAGGCTCCGACAGAATAAATGGCAACGTCATTGCTGGAATCGGCGGTTATGTTCGCACCATCCTTCAAGGTCATTGTCCCGACAGACCATAAAGCGGGATAATAGCCGGTAAAGTCGGAAATACCGCCGCTGATGGTGATTGCCGCGGGAGTGTAGATCGCGTTGCTACCGGTAGAAACAGCAGTTACATTCGCGTCTGTCAAGGTAACGCCCAAATCGCCGTAAAGCGTCGGATTGCCGGTAGTTAAATCGTAGGTACCGCCTTCAATCGTCAATACGCCGCCTTCAACCCAAAAGGCATTTGCATACTCATCGGCTGTTACCGTTAAGGAAGCGCCTTCCTCCGCTTGTATCAGCAGATTAGCCTTGACGTGAATCGGACTCCCGGTGTGATCAGTAAAACTGTTTGCACCTTTCAGAATCAGGGTTACTGTCTGCGTCGTATTCACAGGCAGGATGCTGATCCAGTACGAACTTTGAGACACATTTACGTTTTCCAAAGTAACGGTCGCGGTCTCGGCGTCCCAGGAAACCGTACCGCCGCCCAGTTCGACTTGTGCTGTGGTCTTGTCGGCATGATCTACGCCGTCGCCAAGGTAAACAGCGGTGTACTCTCCCGCCGCAAAAGCGGTAGCCGGAAGCAGCCCCAGAAGCAAAGCTCCGGCAACGATAAGGGAGCAAAGCTTCCGGGTAAAATGTTTCTTACGCATAACAACACACCTTTCCTAAAATGATGTAGATGCAGAAAAACGGAACTTCTGTATCTATGTACAGTATACTACCTTATTTTGGAATTTTCAACTGGAAATGTTGCTAAATTTCGAGCATTTCGTGTATTTCGGCAATAAGAAAAGGCGTGCCGTAAGACACGCCTTTTTGGTTGATTTTACGCTCTGGGGTTTTTGATCGCAGCCTGCGCAGCGGCCAGACGAGCGATGGGCACCCGGAAGGGAGAGCAGGAAACGTAGGTCAATCCAACATCGTGGCAGAATTCCACAGAAGAGGGATCGCCGCCGTGCTCGCCGCAGATACCAAGCTTGATGTCGGGGCGGGTCTGCTTACCGAGATCCGCAGCCATCTTGACAAGCTTGCCGACGCCAGTCTGATCCAGTTTTGCGAAGGGATCGTTTTCGTAGATCTTGTTGTCGTAGTAGGCGGTCAAGAACTTGCCGGCATCGTCACGGCTGAAGCCGAAGGTCATCTGGGTCAGGTCGTTGGTACCGAAGGAGAAGAACTCCGCCTCTTTGGCGATCTCGTCGGCGGTAAGAGCCGCTCTCGGGATCTCAATCATAGTACCGACTTTGTAGTGCATATCGCTGCCCGCTTCTTTAATGATCCGGTCCGCAGTCTCACAAACCGTCTTCTTTACAAAGGCAAGCTCTTTGACCTCGCCGACCAGGGGGATCATGATCTCAGGAACGATATCCCAATCGGGATGGGCTTTCTTTACGTTCAAAGCCGCTTTGATAACCGCTTCGGTCTGCATCTCGGCGATCTCCGGATAGGTGACAGCCAGACGGCATCCACGGTGACCCATCATGGGGTTGAACTCATGAAGACCGGCGATGATGGCTTTGATGTCCGCAACACTCTTACCCATGGTGTTGGCCAAAGCTTCGATATCTTTTTCCTCGGTGGGAACGAACTCGTGGAGAGGGGGATCCAGGAAGCGGATGGTGATGGGTTTGCCTTCCATCACTTCGTACATCTTCTCGAAGTCGCCCTGCTGCATGGGTTCCAGTTTCGCGAGGGCTTTCTTTCTCTGCTCGGGAGTATCGGAGCAGATCATCTCGCGGATCGCGGGGATTCTGTCCTCTTCAAAGAACATATGCTCAGTACGGCACAGACCGATACCCTCGGCGCCCAGCTTCTTCGCCTGAAGCGCGTCGGTGGGGTTGTCGGCGTTGGTGAGGACCTGGAGCTGACGGTATTTGTCGGCCCAAGCCATAACCCGTCCGAATTCACCGCCGATAGAAGCGTCAACGGTGGGGATGATGCCGTCGTAAATGTTACCGGTAGAACCGTCCAGAGAGATGTAATCTCCCTCGACAAAGGTCTTGCCGGCGAGGGTAAATTTCTTGTTTTCTTCGTCCATGTTGATCTCGGAGCATCCGGATACACAGCAGGTACCCATACCACGGGCAACAACCGCCGCGTGAGAGGTCATACCGCCGCGAACGGTCAGGATACCCTGAGCGGCTTTCATGCCTTCGATGTCCTCAGGAGAGGTCTCCAGACGGACTAAGATCACTTTCTCGCCCTTTTCCGCCCAGGCTTTCGCATCTTCCGCGGAGAAGACGACTTTACCGCAGGCAGCTCCGGGAGAAGCAGCCAGCGCCTTGCCAATAGGAGCCGCTTTCTTCAGCGCCTCGGCGTCAAACTGAGGATGGAGCAGAGCGTCTAAGGTTCTGGGGTCGATCATCGCGACCGCTTCCTTGTCGGAGAGCATGCCTTCGTCCACCAAGTCGCAGGCGATCTTCAAAGCGGCGGCAGCGGTACGTTTACCGTTACGGGTCTGGAGCATATAGAGCTTTCTGTCTTCGATGGTGAACTCCATATCCTGCATATCCCGGTAATGGGTTTCCAAAGTGTTGCAGATCTTAACAAACTGATCGTACACTTCAGGCATTACTTCTTTCAGCTGTGCAATGGGCTGAGGAGTCCGAACACCGGCAACAACGTCTTCGCCCTGAGCGTTCATCAAAAACTCACCAAACAGCGCTTTTTCACCGGTGGCGGGGTTACGGGTAAAGGCAACGCCAGTACCGGAGGTATCGCCCATATTACCAAACGCCATCATCTGGACGTTAACGGCAGTACCCCAGGAATAAGGAATGTCGTTGTCTCTGCGGTAAACGTTGGCTCTGGGGTTATCCCAGGAACGGAATACGGCGGTGACCGCGCCCATCAGCTGCTCTTTGGGATCGGTGGGGAAATCGACGCCGATTTTTTCTTTGTACTCGGCTTTGAACTGGTTGGCCAATTCCTTGAGGTCTTCGGCGGTCAGCTCTACGTCCTGAGTAACACCTTTCTTTTCCTTCATCTCGTCGATGAGCTGCTCAAAATATTTCTTACCGACTTCCATAACGACGTCGGAGTACATTTGGATAAATCTTCTGTAGCAGTCGTAAGCCCATCTGGGGTTGCCGGACTTCTTCGCCATAACCTCGACGACTTCCTCGTTCAGACCCAGGTTCAAAATGGTATCCATCATGCCGGGCATCGATGCACGGGCGCCGGAACGGACGGAAACGAGGAGGGGGTTCTCCTTATCGCC
>CALWZB010000119.1 GCA_944385915.1 uncultured Clostridia bacterium
GCCTAAAGCCGCCGCTTCCATACCGCCCGCAAACGCCGCTTCTACGCCAGCTTCCGCGTCTTCTACCACCAGACAGTCCTTGGGATCCATTCCCAAAAACTCCGCCGCTTTTAAGAAGACCTCGGGATCGGGTTTGGATTTGGTGATGTTGTTTCCATCGGAAACCGCGTCAAAATAATCCGCAAGTCCGATCCGCTCCAGAATAAAGGGGGTATTTTTACTGGAAGAACCGATCGCAAGCTTAATTCCTCTGCTGCGCAGCTCGTCTAAGGTATTTTTCACCTCATCGGAAAGATCCGCAGGAGACATATCCTTTAACATCTCCCGGTAAAGCGTGTTTTTCTTTTCGGTGCAGGCAACCTTCTCCTCTTCGGTGAGAGGTTTTCCTTCGTACCGTTCCAGGATGATCTCAAAGCTCGCCATACGGCTTACGCCCCGGAGACGGTTGTTGATGGTCTCATCAAAATAGATTCCTAATTCATCCGCCAGCGCCTTCCATGCCAGATAATGGTACTTATCGGTAAAGCAGATAACGCCGTCCAAGTCAAAAATAATCGCTTTCTGTTTCAATGTTCTAACTCCTTTTTTGAAATGCAAAGACCGAAAAGGCGGTCCTTTCGGTCTTTGCGCATGTAATTATAACAAACCTTACAGACGGGTGTCCCATTTGCCGCAGAACGCATCTACCGGGCTCTTGCCCTTGAATTCGCTTCTGCCCATCAGCTTATCCATCAGCATTTCCAGCGACGCATCGTTGGAAGCATAGGTGTTGATAAAGGTCTTGACACGGGGAACATCGATGAGGTGGTAAGGATTCTCTACCGAGATAAAGATGGTAGGAACCGAGTTGAGCCAGTGGGGGCAGTTCGCGCCCATAGGCTGCTGCCACTCGATACGAACCGTGGTCTGGTTGGACTTGGTGGACATATTGGCAAGATAGATCATATAGTCAAAGTTTTGGGTAAAGTAATCGTTGCGCTCCGTATGACCTTCCAAACCGGCACCGGGAGTGAAGATAGTGACCTCAAAGCCCTCTTTTTCCAGCATCTCTTTGAAATGATCGCAAACGCCCGCTTTGACCGAGTAGGCAACGCCCTGCTCCGACTCGATGGGGAAATACAAAACCCGCTTTTTCGCCGGATTCAAAGGCAGTACGCCCTTTTCCTCTTTGACCAGAGTAATGGCCTTATCCGCCGCTTCCTTCTCCCAGGCTTTATGCTCGGCACAGCCCAGCACGCTCAGGGCATCCTCTACCGTCAGATCGGCAGATTCCTTATGCAGTTTCAGCGCAGCCTTTAACGCCAGAATCCGGGTGACCGCTTCGTCGAGACGCTCTTTGGAGATAACGCCTTCCTCAACGCCAGCCTTCATGTACTCCCAGTCCTCATCCATATTCTTATTGAACAGGAAGATATCCGCGCCGCAGGCGATGGAATAAGGAACCGCTTTCTTCCGATCCATAGGAATGGTGAAACCGGCCATAGTGGTGGCGTCGGTGCAGATCAGGCCGTTAAAGCCCAGATATTTTCTCAGCAAGCCCTCCGGGCCGACCAGCTCGGGAGACAGATTTCCGGGCATAATATCTTCATCCTTCAAAGAGGGGTTGATCTTCTTCTGCCAGGCAGGCTGCATAATATGGCCTACCATAACCGTCAAAGCGCCCGCTTCGATGGATTTCTTATAAACCATACCGTAGGTATTCATCCAGTCCTCACAACTCATATCATTGATAGAGGAAACCAGATGCTGGTCTCTTTCATCTCGTCCGTCACCGGGGAAATGCTTGATGGAAACCGCGACACCAAGTCCCTGGCAGGCTTTGGTGTACGCTTCACCATACGCAGCGACCCGCTCAGGGCAGGAACCAAAGGTGCGCAAGTTGGTGATGGGGTTACGGAAATTGTAGTCGATGTCGATAATCGGAGCAAACGCCCAGTTGGCGCCTACCGCTTTTCCTTCTCTGGCGCAAAGGGTACCGAGTTTGGTCGCCATCTCTACGTCATCACAGGCAGCCAGTCCCATAGGAGAACCGATCAAGGTACCTTCGTTGGCAATACCGTTGCCGCCCTTTTCCAGGTTCGCCGCAATGAGCATAGGGATTTTGCATTTTTTCTTCATGTAATTGGTCGCGAAAACTTCTTCCGAAGCGGGAGCCGGACGGTACATCACACCGGAAGGATGATACTTCAGCAGCTCGTCAATGCCTTTTTCATCATAAGTACGCATGCAGGGGAAAAACAGCTGGCCGATCTTCTCGTCTTCTGTCATCCCGGCAAGAGTATCTTTTACCCAGGCGATATCCTCATCGCTTAAATAAAAAGGTTTCGCTTTTAAATCAAACATTATTTTGCCTCCAATTCTTCTTGTTTTGCAACAAAATTTACGCTAATATTATAGCAAAAAATCGTGAAATTTTCAACGATAATTTTGATACTGCTGAAAAATTATCCTTTGCTTTTTTGTCCACTTTGCTTAATGTCCCCTATCGAATCTGGGAGGGGATAATACAAATGGCCGCTGCTTGATACTCTCCTTTAACAACATATTCATCGGTAAAGTTTCCGCCTGAAGGATACGGCGTCAGCGGACAGCTTCCCTCTAAAAGCTGATCGCAAAGGGTGATCATATCCTCCACCAGCGTTGCACTTAAAGGATTGAACCGTTCTTCTTTCGCGCTTCCCTGCTGGGAACGATGGCCGCCTAAGAAAATAGCTCCTCGCGCATCTTCCCTTGTAATTCTCTCCAGAAAGGCCTTGAGATTCTCTTTATACTGGGAAACAGGAAGAGAGAGGGGGACCTGCATCCAAACGCCTTCGCCTGAACCCAAAGCGTCACCGGTAAAGAAGATCCTGCGTTTCCGGTCAAAGAACACCACAGAACCGGGCGTATGACCTCCCAAATCGATCACTTCAATCTCATATCCGCCGCCCAAATCAAAAACAAATCCGTTTTCCATATCCAAAGTATCGGACAGAGGAATCTTAAAATCGGGCATCATCATCTCTACAAACCGGTCATAAGCTGTCCCTTCTTTATGAGAGATGTAAAAGGGCATAAAGGACGCGGCATGCTTCATATGGTCTCCATGGGCATGGGTCACCGCTAATGTAACGGGAAGAGACGTGATCCCTTCCACCAAAGCTTTTATATCCCCTTCGCCCATACCGGTGTCGATAAGCAACGCTTTGTCCTTACCTTCTACCAGATAAAACGAGGACGCAGTGGCGTCTTCGATATGATACACGCCGGGGACCACCATATTGACCTCATATTGATCTTTTCGATTCTGGGAAAAAAGCCACGTCAGCGCTTCTTTATCCCGATAAGCGCCTTCCCAGCTTCCATGGGGATGGACGCCGTAAGCTTTTTCCATATATCCCGCCGGATATTCGGTGTACCGGACAAAACGATTGCCCGCGATCCGAAGCGCCGCCACCATCGCCCGGCTGCCCATCCAGAAAGGAGAGTCCGCATTCCGCTTCGCAAGCTTGGAATTGACGGGAACCACCGGATCATCCGCAGCATGGAATGCCCAAAGAGGGGTATGGGTATTGGTCATCGCGTAAGGGTTTCCCGCGGCGGCACAGGTCAAGACCCCCGCAAATTTCCATGGGGCAAGATTCATCAGATGGAGACTTCCCACTCCGCCCATGGAAAGGCCGGTGAGATAAATACGATCCAAGTCCACAGGGCACTCCCGGACAACGGTATCCAAAAGAGCCAGCAGTCCCCGGTCAACGGGATCGCTGCTCCATACCGTATCCCCAGGACATTGGGGAGCCAATACAAAACAGGGATTTTCCTTTTGAAAATCTTCCCCGGCAAAAACAGTAGGGCCAAGACAGGCAGTAAGCTGCTTTTCATTGTCTTCTCCCCGCTCTCCGCCGCCATGGAGGAAGAAAACGAGAGGATATTTTTTCTTTGGCTCCATTTTCGGAGTAAAGAGCCGATAGGGCATTGTCACGCTCTCAAAGGAAAAAGTGCCCTTGGAAAAAAGCGGCACCGGCTTTAAGTATTTGTCTTCCATAAAAAAATCCCCCTTCTAAGGATATATTTTCATTATTTTACCATATCCGTCATAAAAATTCCAGTCATTTTTAAAAAGAGAATTTCGCCTTTTTAATTCTTTTGATTATAGACTATGTTTCTAAATTAACTTGACTTTTTTCGAATAATGTGATATTGTAAAGAACGAGGTGAAACATTCCCCTAAAATTAGTAAACAAATTCAAGGAGGTTCTATCATGAGTGCCAAAATCGATGTGTTTTCCCTTCCTATTGAGAAGCAATTTATGCGCCGGCTCATTAAACCTGATACCTGGATCTTAAACGGCTTTGTTGAAGACTGCGCCGCGCCCCATCCCCATGTAGTCATCGGCGACGACAAAGCGGCTGTGATCGATACCACCGACCTGTTTTATAATGTGCGCGAGTATGTGGAAAAAATCGTTACCGATAAACCTCTGGTTACCATTTCCACCCATTCTCATGGCGACCATACCGCCAATAACTACCAGTTTGCCGACTGTCCCCAATATATGAGCGAGGTTTGCTGGGAGGAGATTCAACAGACCCGCATCAGCCGCCCCGACTGGGCAAAGGGCGATTACACCCCCGTCATCATAAAAGACGGCGATATCATCGACTTAGGCGGACGGACATTGGAATGCATCCAGTTCTGCGGATGCCACAGCGATTCCTCTATGGTGTACTTAGACAGCAAATACGGTTGCCTCTTTACCGGCGACGAATTTGAAGGCGGCCAGGTTTTGATCGGCACCTCGGTTAACCGAAACAACAATAACTGCATCGAGCTTTACCGGGATAATCTGGTAGCGCTGAAGAAGCGGGTAGACGGAAGAGCGACCTGCATTTGTCCTCCCCATAACGGAAGTCCTTTGGATATCCTGCTCCTCGATTATATGATCGAAAACTGCGAACGGATCATGGCGGGTCACGAAGGTATGAAAGAGATCGGATCGATGAGCTTCGGCTTAAATCCCCAAAGCTATCATAATCCCCCTTACACCACCAATGACGAAGATATCGTAGACCATTCCGCCCGCCTTGCCCGTTACGGCGAAGACGGACGCCGGAGCGAATGGATGGGAACCTCCATCGTTTACAATGCAAAACGGATCTTCTACAAAGATGTGGAAGGCAAATAACCGATTCCGGAAGGAAAATATGAATTAAAGGAGATTAACAGCATGTCTATCGATTTCAGATCTTTACCCGTCAATAAACAATTCATGCGCGTACTGGTAAAACCGGATACCTGGCTTTTAAACGGCATTTCTTTGGACAATGCGGCGCCCCATCCCCATGTAGTCATCGGCGACGACAAAGCCATCATCATCGATACTACCGACTTAAATTTAGAGCTTCGCAAATATGTAGAGCAGTATGTTACCGACAAGCCTTTGATGGTTGCATCTACCCATTCCCACGGGGATCATACCGCCAACAACTATATGTTCTCTGACTGCCCTATCTATATGACCGAAGTGGCATGGAAAGAGATCCAGGAAAACCGGAAGAAGAAAGACGACCGTCATCCCGACTGGGCGTTAGGCGACTACACCCCCATCATCATCGGCGACGGCGATATCATCGACTTGGGCGGACGGAAATTGGAGTGCATCAAATTCTGCGGCTGCCACAGCGATTCCAGCATCGTTTACTTAGATCTTAAATACGGTTGTCTCTTTACCGGCGATGAATTTGAAGGCGGCCAGGTTTTGGTTATGGGCGCCAAGGGCAAAAACTGCATCGAAATGTATCGGGACAACTTAGTGGAGCTCAAAAAGAAGATCAACGGCAGAGCGACCTGCATCTGCCCGCCTCACAACGGAAGCCCCATCGACATTCTGCTCCTCGATTATATGATCGAAAACTGCGAGCGGATTATGGCGGGTCACGAAGGGATGAAAGACGTTCGTTCTATGACCTTCGGTCTCAATCCTCATGGATACGATATTGGTATGTTTGCCGATATGGATAACGTCCGCCGGAGTGAATGGATGGGAACCTCCCTTGTTTACAACACTAAACGGATCTTCTATAAAGACTGTGAATAATGGTTTTTACCGAATCTCCGGGCCGATACGGTCCGGAGATTTTTTCTTTCCCGCTTTTACAAAAAAGACACGTTTTTTCAATCAAATTTCATTTTTGCGTTATACTTTTATCGTTTTTTTTCGATACACTATAACCATAGAAAGTTTCGAAAGGAGCGAGCTTTATGTATGAAAACAATTTCCATTCCATGAATGATTCCACTATGAACAATTCATCCACCCAAAAAGACCCTTCGGTTTACGAAGCCTCTTTCGGCCCTAATCCGGTCTATCCGGATTACCAACCCCCTACCCAGGCGACGCCTCCCTCTCCCGAAAAGCCACCGAAAAAAGGAAAAGGACTTAAGATCGTCGCTATCGCTTTGGCGGCAGGCTTGGCAGGCGGCGCCGCATTCCAGGGCGGAAGCTACGCAACCAAATCGCTGCTTGCCAATGTCGGTTCCCAGTCGGAAAGCAGCGTCACCGAAAGCAGTCAGGGTACCGAAAGTGACGGTGGGCTTTCTTCCGTTATTCTTCGGACAGACGAAGACGGAGACGATATCACCAGCCCCGTGACCGAGGTGGTAGAGAATGCGATGCCTTCCATGGTCTCCATCAATGTCACCATCAAAACACAGGTACAGGGGTACTGGGGATACGGCGCTTACGAGTATGAGTCCACCGGAAGCGGTTCCGGCATCATTATCGGAGAAGACGATAACAATCTTTATATCGCCACCAATAACCATGTAGTCGAAGACGCGTCCGATATCGCGGTTTCCTTTGTGGATGGAAGCTCTTATGAAGCGACCGTTAAGGGAACCGACGCCAGCGCTGATCTGGCGGTCATTACTATACCCCTTTCCACCATCAGCAGTGACACCCTTTCCCAGATCAAGGTCGCCGTTTTGGGTGACAGTGATTCCCTGAAATTAGGGGAACCCGCTATCGCCATCGGAAATGCTTTGGGTTATGGTCAGTCCG